>NZ_JAVKPU010000060.1:0-572 GCF_040981025.1 Kocuria sp. CPCC 205261
AGAGATAGAACCTATCCCACACACGTGAACACCCACGAAAACCGCACACCCAGTACACAACAGAATTACCCAACAAAACCGCACAACAGATTGCGTCCGGAACACCACACAAAAACTCATCGGTCGGGGAGCGCCGCACGGCAAGGGGGTGTACCAACACTCCCGACGAGTGCAGCCGTTTGCAGTGCAAATCAGTGTGCGGTTTTACTTGGATATCCGATATAAAATACCTAACTTTGATTCCGTAACGAAATCAAACAAAACAGACCTATGGAAAAGGAACCAGGAAAAAAGACCGGGAAAGGTGGAGCCAGAGAAGGTTCCGGAAGAAAGGCTGTGTCCGGCATGTACACCAAGACCATGAGAGTGCCTACAGTAATGGAAGAAGAAGTACTCTGCCTGATCGATATGTATTCGAACTGGCTGAAGTCCGGGAAAATGGAAAAGGGTATGGCAAGGCGCACC
This sequence comes from Kocuria sp. CPCC 205261, assembly GCF_040981025.1. Taxonomy (NCBI): domain Bacteria; kingdom Bacillati; phylum Actinomycetota; class Actinomycetes; order Micrococcales; family Micrococcaceae; genus Kocuria; species Kocuria sp. CPCC 205261. The sequence continues at coordinate 466 of NZ_JAVKPU010000060.1, forward strand.
ACTCCGGAACAGAGAAAAAGAGCTATCCGGTCAATACAGGAGATACTCGAGTATGAGAAGCAGAGCCAGAAAGTACACAAACAGGAAGAAGAGGACAAACGGCAGCT
>NZ_JAVKPU010000061.1:0-566 GCF_040981025.1 Kocuria sp. CPCC 205261
GCTGCTTTAGTCTGCATCTTCTGCCCAACCGTATCGAAATATCTCTGTTTCGCACTCTCCAGCCGATGGGAGATGCTATCTCCAACCCAGCTTTCATTCAAATGACTAAGTTCCGGACGAACATAGTCCAACTCTTTTTCCCTAAAGTTGTGAATCTCGCTCCCCGGCTTCACTGCTTGTACATGAATACTTGTTGCTCCCATAAGTTAACATTTTTGTGACAATCGATAACAGCCGGTGACAGCCGGCTGACAGGGGGTTAAGGGGGCTTGTCCCCTTACACACGTACCCTTTAGGGTGCTAGTGTGCTATCACCATACTGCATAGGTGCGAAGTTAGTGAATGTTTTGTAAATGCACAAATAAAGGGGAAAACATTTGGATTTGCGACAATAAAGTACTACCTTTGTTGCTGACCAAACGGTAGCTGACCGATACGGGAGAGTTACCAAAATACAAGCCGCTGGAGTTAATTGACGGACATCCGACATCCCCAGCGGCTTTATTTTTGCCTATCTGCTTCGTCTAGGCATACCAGTACCTCTACTAAAAATGTACTTCAAAGAT
>NZ_JAVKPU010000062.1:0-564 GCF_040981025.1 Kocuria sp. CPCC 205261
GAATAATAGCGTAAGTTATCTTACATTATTCAAAGCATTTATGAAGATTGGCATAGTCACCTTTGGTGGTGGCTATGCCATGATTCCTATTATAGAATCCGAAGTCGTCGACAAGCATCATTGGATGACGAAGGAGGAATTTTTGGATGCCATTGCTACTACCCAGGTTTGTCCGGGCGCCTTGGCAATCAACATGAGTTCCCTGCTCGGATATAAGTTGGCAAAGACACCGGGAGCCATCGTCTGCACCCTCGGCGCTTCGTTGCCATCGTTCCTTATTATCTTAGCGATAGCCATGTTTTTCCATCAGTTTGAAGGCAACAAGGTTGTTGCTTCCATGTTTGCAGGCATCCGTCCTGCCGTCGTGGCATTGATAGCCGTACCTACATTCTCGCTTGCCAAGAGTGCCGGTATTTCGCTTGTCAACTGCTGGATTCCTATTCTATCCGCCCTTCTGATCTGGCTTTTGGGCGTCAACCCAATCTTGGTGATTATCGCAGCTGCCGTAGGTGGCTACATCTATGGTCAATTCATTCAACCAACAGAATAATATATGATATTTCT
>NZ_JAVKPU010000063.1:0-558 GCF_040981025.1 Kocuria sp. CPCC 205261
CGCCACGCTTATTATCAGCTACTTATAATAAGCGTGGCAAATGTTGCAATAAATATGAGAAAACATGTTCGGCTCTTCGCAAATTTTGGTGCACATAATGCCCAACTGCAGAATTCTTTAAGAAAGTTTTACATAAAATGTTAGCGATTGTCCGACAAAAAATGTAAGTTTATTAGTGTTCAAAAAATAAGACTTACAATGGAGACAATCGCTAACATTTGCAAAGGTACAGAAAATTTAGGAAACAACCAAACGGATTTAAAATTAAATGCTTTTGAAGTGGGAGAAAACCTCGTTGCTTTCCTCATCCCCCACTTTGCTAATTTCGTTATAATCAACTATACCATCACAGAGGATGAAGTGGCACTGACGCTAAAAAGCAAGTCTACTTGCGCTTGCTGTGATCGTTGCCATATCGAGACACATCATACCCGTGGCTGGCAAAAAAGGAAAGTAACCATGCCTCCGCTCGGTGGAAAACGTTTTACACTGATTTTGTATATGCGTCAATTTCACTGTAAGGCCGATGGTCATTTCTTTACAGAGCAACAGCCCGAT
>NZ_JAVKPU010000064.1:0-554 GCF_040981025.1 Kocuria sp. CPCC 205261
GAGCTGCCATTGGACGCTCACCCTGCAATACGTGGATGGTAACCTCTGTCTGGTTATCAGCTGCTGTAGAGAATACCTCGCTCTTCTTGCAAGGGATGGTTGTATTGGCATCGATGAGCTTAGTCATCACACCACCCATAGTCTCGATACCGAGAGTCAATGGAGTAACGTCGAGCAATACGATGTCACCAACACCCTCTTCCTTGTTCAGGATGGCACCCTGGATAGCTGCACCTACTGCAACAACCTCATCTGGGTTTACGCCCTTAGAAGGCTCCTTGCCGAAGTAGTTCTTAACGAGTGTCTGAACGGCTGGGATACGGCTTGAACCACCAACCAGGATAACCTCGTCGATATCTGATGTAGAGAGCTTAGCGTCACGAACGGCATTCTGGCAAGGTACGAGACAAGCCTGAATCAGGTTGTGAGCCAACTGCTCGAACTGTGCACGGGTCAAAGTCTTAACCAAGTGCTTTGGCATACCGTCAACGGCTGTGATGTATGGCAAGTTGATTTCGGTAGATGTAGAGCTTGACAACTCAATCTTAGCCTTC
>NZ_JAVKPU010000065.1:0-547 GCF_040981025.1 Kocuria sp. CPCC 205261
GAGGTCCTCGGCGTCGCGGTAGTCCTCGTTCACGAGCGTGGCCGCGTTGGTGTAGGCGCGGACGTACTCCTCGAACCACAGGTCGTGGGTGAGCACGTGGTTGATCAGCGCGCCGAGCAGCACGATGTCCGAGCCGGCCCGGATCGGGACGTGCTTGTCAGCGACCGCCGAGGTGCGGGTGAAGCGCGGGTCGACGTGGATCACCCGGGCGCCGCGGGCCTTGGCCTCCGTCACCCACTGGTAGCCCACGGGGTGGCACTCGGCCATGTTGGAGCCCTGGATGACGATGCAGTCGGCGTTGGCCATGTCCTGCAGGGACTGCGTGGCACCGCCACGTCCGAACGAGGCTCCCAGACCGGGAACCGTGGCGGAGTGTCAAATACGGGCCTGGTTCTCGATCTGGATCGCTCCCGCGGCGGTGAAGAGCTTCTTGATCAGGTAGTTCTCTTCGTTGTCCAGCGTGGCGCCGCCCAGGGCGGCGAAGCCCATCGTGCGGCGCAGCGGACGGCCCTGCTCGTCGGCGTCCTGCCAGCCGCTGCGGCGGGAC
>NZ_JAVKPU010000066.1:0-546 GCF_040981025.1 Kocuria sp. CPCC 205261
ATTCTTTATTTTTCTCATTTCCAGCCATTTTCTTCCGTTCTGTGATGAACTTCGGTGTTGCATTAGCCTCTCGCTTCCCAAAAGTGTCCTTTCTTGGAAGCTCCCCTTTATAAAACCTCTTCCTGTAATTATTTGGCGTATCATAGCCGATAGCATAACATGGTCTTTTCTCATTGTAATAATCCACGTATGCGTCCAAGGCCTCCTCGAACTCCTCTCTTGAATTACATGTCTCAATCTTGAAGTCTATGAACAATTCCTCTTTTATCCATCCGTTGAGGGATTCGTTCACAGGGTTGTCTGTAGGCTTTCCTGCCCTGGACATAGACCTCACAATCATCGTGTCCTTTATCAGCTCATTATAGGCGAGCGAAGCATACACGCTACCTTGGTCCGTATGAAGAACAGTTGGCTCATCTGTGCCCTTCAACAGGTTGATGACATCATTTAGCCCATCAATGTACTGGTCTCTATGTCCACGTCTCTCAGCCACATGCCACGTTAGGATTTCTTTCGTAAAGACATCGAAATACATGGTCAACTCAA
>NZ_JAVKPU010000067.1:0-544 GCF_040981025.1 Kocuria sp. CPCC 205261
ATGGAGAGTGGGCTCCCAGCAGAAGAAATCATCAAGAAATACTATATAAGCAGTCGTACAGTGCTATTTTCTTGGATGGATAAGTTCTTAAATGAAAAAGATTTGTTATCTTTGCCGCCAGAAGACCAAAACCGTGACGATATGGCAAAGACAACAAATGAACAGTTGAAAGAGAAAGATGCAGAGATTAAGCGTCTCCGCAAGGCTTTGGAGTTAGAGAAGCTTCGCTCTAAGGCATTCTCCACCATGATTGACCTCGCAGAAGAAACCTTCAATATTCCTGTGAGAAAAAAATCTGGTACCAAACAGTAAGCTTGCTCCGCACAGAGTGCCAGAGCCAAGGTTTAGGCACTCTATGTGGGCTGTTTGGTTTCACCCGGCAAGCATATAATAAGCGCAATGTCTCTGACGGCTTTGCTGAAGATGTCATTGAGTCTATCATCATTGAAAAGGCACGTGAGTATCGTAAGTCAAATCCTGGCTTAGGAGCTGTAAAGTTGCATGCCATATTGAAACAGATGTTTGAGGATACAGGCTGCTTCCC
>NZ_JAVKPU010000068.1:0-541 GCF_040981025.1 Kocuria sp. CPCC 205261
TATTTCCAAGAGTAGACTCTCGAAAGTTTTGCTTAACTTTGCAGATGAACTTTTGATAGCATCTCTGCATATTTCCGTATATTGGTTGAGTGGTTCTGATGTCATATAACTTTGAGCTTAGAGAACTATAAAGTTACTGATAATCAGCCACTTAACCAAATTTTATTAGTTATATTACGTTAATTAACTCTCTCATTTTCAATCGATTACATAAGAATTAACAGAGTATTGCTTTATAGAGAGCTCTTGATTTACATGCATTTGAAGACACAACTTCCGCTTAGCCAATGTTTTAGCTTTTTCCACGTCTTTACTCATTGAGTCCAAAGATGCATAAATACCTTGTAGCACCCAGGATTGATCTAAGACTGGAGGTTTGGGACCAATTTCACTTTTGTCCAACAAACGTTTTCTTTCATGCAAGAAGCGGCTTTGGACTTGTGGGAAAAGTGCTTTCGTCAAATTTTCCATAATATGGAATTTGTCTGCGACAACAGTTGCTGCAGGAAGAGCCTTCTTTATAGCCTTGATGTAACACTTG
>NZ_JAVKPU010000069.1:0-538 GCF_040981025.1 Kocuria sp. CPCC 205261
AAGATAAGCCCTTATTTGCCCAAATTATATGCAAATTATAATTATCAGTAATATATGGTTTAAGTAATTAGTTAACGTTTATAAGGTTCATAGTTAATTACAATAGTTCGTTAAAATTTGAGATAATGGCTAAGCAGCTTTACGTTGCCAGCCAAAGAGTTCTTTGATAGTATGACTAATTAACTTTCGGTTCGGTATTCTCCGACACTTGTTGAAAATTAATTTAGCGATGTATGTGCTTGCCATAATCTCCTTGAAAGAAGCCATGGAATACGGCAATTCATTTTCCTTCATCATCACTTTCGCAACATTCTGTGATGCGAATGATGCATTATAGGAAAAGTCCAACTGGTTCTTGTGTCTTGCTTGGCAATGCGTAAGACCAGTATATTGCTTTGCATCGCGAAAACAAAACTCTATTTGGAATCTTGAGCGGTATGTGCGCAACTCTTCCTCACCCGACATGGATGTCTTTGTTGAGAAGAAAAGCTTGTGTTTTCCGTTCGGCATAACCCAAATGACAAGGCGCACTTTCTGC
>NZ_JAVKPU010000007.1:0-169617 GCF_040981025.1 Kocuria sp. CPCC 205261
AGCGCTGATGGTACTGCACTCGGAAGGGTGTGGGAGAGTAAGACACCGCCGGGATTAACATGAAAGAAAGAAGTGGTCGAGGCCGCACCCCCTTAGGGGCGCGGCCTCCCACCATTTAACACACCTATTCCTGAGCACCGGCGCGAACACCAAACCCACCCACGAACACCCAGCCCACTCGCGAGCACCGTTGCGCGCACGATCACCAGCACACGCCCTCAGGCTCCCAGCCCGGGGGCTTTTTCCATGTGTCCCATGGGGAGCCTCTCTGAGTCCTTACTCCTTCCTTTCCGGGAATGGGCATTCAATGAATGATTCCCCTTGTCGCCACATCGCATCCCGGTGACGCCTTGCGTGACGCCGCTCACCGAGGATGCAACGATGGGGCCATGAACACCTCATCGAATGACGGCCTGAGAACGCCACTGTGGACTCCCTCGGAGGACTCCATTCGTGGCTCGCGGATGTTCGACTTCGCCCGGTGGGCAGAACGCCGGCACGGGATCGAGCTCCCGGACTATCCCTCGCTGCACGCGTGGTCGGTGGAGCAGATGAACGAGTTCTGGCAGGGTGTCTGGGACTACTTCGACGTCGTGGCTTCCCGGCCGGGGGAACAGGCACTGAGTATTTCCGAGAGCTCGGAGGCGCATACGGGGATGCCCGGCGCTCAGTGGTTCCCCGGTGCACGCCTCAACTACGCTGAGAACTCGCTACGGGCGGCCCGCACCCGGCCGGACGACGTCGCCATCATCGGGGAGCACGAATCACGTGCACCGGACACCTGGACCTGGGGTGAGTTGGAAGCCCGAGTGGCCTCCGTGGCGCAACAATTGCGTGATCTCGGGATCGTCCCGGGGGACCGGGTGGCCGCTGTACTTCCCAACCTTCCGGAAACTGCGATCGCCATGCTGGCCACGGCGTCCGTGGGTGCCGTGTGGTCGGTGGTGAACACCGACTTCGGGCCGTCCGGGGTCGCGGACCGCTTCGCGCAGATCGAACCGCGGGTGCTGTTCGTGGTGGACGGCTACGAGTTCGGCGGGTCGCTGCGGGATATGACGGGGAGCTACGCCGGTTTGCTCGAGGTCCTGCCCACTGTGGAGCAACTGGTCGTGGTTGACCAACAACCGCGGGACAAGGTGGGCGCCCTGCCGGAGGGGTCGCTGCGCTTTTCCGAGATCAGCGGGCGCGACGTGACGCCGCGGTACGAGCAGCTTCCTTTCGACCATCCCCTGTGGATCCTCTACTCCTCGGGAACCACGGGTAAACCGAAGGGGATTGTGCATTCCCACGGCGGGGTGATCCTGGAGTTCCTGAAGGCCTTGGGGCTGCACGCCAGTCTCGGACCGGAGGACATCGCGTACTACGCCGTGGCCACCACGTGGATGGTCTGGAACATGCTCGTGGGCATCCTGCTCACCGGCTCCCGCATCATCACCTACGACGGTTCACCCGTGTACGGGGGACCGGAGAAGTCCCTCGAGCTGGCGGCGCGCAACGGGGCCACGTTCTTCGGGACGGGAGCGGGCGTACTGGCCATGATGCAGCGCGCCGGCGTGGTCCCCAATGTGAGCATGGACCTCTCCGCACTGAAATCGATCCTCGTGACCGGATCACCGCTGCCCGATGCCACGTGGGACTGGGTGTACGAATCCGTGTCCGACACGGTGCGTCTCGGATCCGATTCGGGCGGCACGGACGTCACGAGCGCGTTCATCGGCACGAACCCATATCAACCCGTGTACAAGGGCGAGCTCATGGGCCCGTACCTGGGAGTGGACGCCCAGTCGTGGGACCGCGAGGGACGGCGGGTGTACGACCAGGTGGGGGAACTCGTGATCACCCGACCCATGCCGAGCATGCCCGTGTTCTTCTGGGACGATCCGGACGGCTCCCGGTATCACGCGGCCTACTTCGACATGTTCCCCGGCGTGTGGCGGCAAGGGGACTGGGTCACCCAGCTCTCGGAGGGCCCGTTCGTGGTGCACGGGCGATCCGACGCCACGATCAACCGCGGGGGGATCCGGATGGGCTCGGCCGATCTGACCCATGTGGTGGACCAGGTGGACGGCGTGGCGGCGTCCATGGTGATCGGGGCGGAGCTCGCGGACGGGGACTACTACATGCCCCTGTTCGTGGTCCCGCAACCGGGCACACGGCTCACGCAGGAGCTCGAGGAACGCATCGTGCGGGCCATCCGCGAGAAGATCTCCCCGCGGTACGTCCCGGACGAGATCATCGAGGCCCCGGCCGTTCCCCGCACCCGTACGGGCAAGCTGCTGGAGATCCCCGTCAAAAGGCTCTTCCAGGGCGCGGACCCGAGCAGCGTCAACCGCGCGACCGCGGAGGACGCCGAGGTCCTGGACTGGTACGCCGAAGCGGCCCGAAAGTACACCTCGGGGGCCTGACGGCGCAGGCCCCGTCCCCGGTGAACCGGGAGCGGGGCCTGCGGCATGGGTGGGTCGGATCAGGACACGATCTTGCCCGGGTTGAAGTTCGTTCCCGGATCCGCCGCGTGGAACAGCCCCTTCATGAGGGCCACACCCTCGGGGGAGACGTCCTGCTCCATCCACGGCTGGTGCTCCACGCCCACGCCGTGGTGGTGGGACAGGGTGGCCCCCGAGTCCACGAAGGACTGCTGGATCGCGGACTTGACGATCTCGTACTCCTCGTACGGTTTCTCGTCGTCGAACACGTAGGCGAACGTGAAGTACAGGCACGCCCCCGAGTGGTACGAGTGCGACATGTGGGACATGATCCAGCCGGTCTTGCCGATCCGCTCGTAGGCGCGCTGAGCGGCGTCGTACGCGGCCTTGTGGACCGTGGTCAGGCGCGACCACGGTGCGGCGGTTTCGGAGACGTCCCCCACCGTGTTCTGCTCGAGCAGGAAGTCGCGCAGGTGCGGGGTGTCGAACTTCTTCTGGTCGTAGAGCGCGCCCGGCCCCGACCCCAGGACGACGGCGCCCTGGGCCTTGGCGATCTTCGCGACGGTCTTCTTGCGCTCGGCGACGTCCTTGGGGGTGCCCTCGAAGCACACGTACGAAATGCACATGGCGTCCGTGTCCCACCCGCGCTTGCGCATCACGGCCCACAGGGCGTCCTGGCCCTTGGCGGCGAGCTTGCCCTTGACGGAGGTCGCGGCCTTCTGCGTGGCCAAGGAGAACGCGGTCTCGTGGGCGTCCGACACGCGGGCGAACGTGAGGGGGATCTCCGCCTCGGTATACTGGCGCACCGCGGTCAGGGCCTGCTGCCACGTGGGGAACATGTAGGCGATGACCTCGTGCTCCTGGGGCAACCGGTGCACCTGGACGGTGAGCTCGGTGATGATCCCGAGCCGGCCCTCAGAGCCGATGATCATCTCGCGCAGGCTGGGCCCGGTGGAGGTCGAGGGCAGGGAGCGCAGCACGACCGTGCCGGACGGGCGGACCATGCGCAGGCCGCGCACGATGTCCGCGATGTCCCCGTACTTGTCCGACTGCATGCCGGAGGAGCGGGTGGCTGCCCAGCCGCCGAGCGTAGAGTGGGCGAACGAGTCCGGGAAGTGGCCCAGGGTCCACCCGCGGGCGTTGAGCTGTTCCTCCATGTCCGGGCCCAGCACGCCGGCCTGGATGGTCGCGAGCCCGGAGGTCTCGTCGATCTCGAGCACCTTGTTCAACCGGCCCATGTCCACGGACACGATGCAGCGGGTCTCGTCCGCCTCGGCCTGGAGGCTGCGCGAGATGCTCGAGCCACCCCCGAAGGGGATCACCACGAGGTCGTGCTCCACGGCGGCGGTGAGGATCGCGGTGACCTCGTCCTCGGAGCCGGGGTAGACCACCGCGTCCGGGACACGCGCGAAATCATTGCGCAGTGTCTGCATCAGTTCCAGGACGGACTTGCCGGCCCAGTGCACGATGCGCAGTTCGTCGTCCACGGACACGTGCTCCGCGCCGCTGATCCCGCGCAGGACGGTCAGCACGTCCTCGGACACGGTGGACGCCGGGACCCGCGCCGTGGCGAAGTCCACGGTGTCCCGTTCGCGCGGCCGCAGGGACACCCCGATCGCGTTCTTGACGAACGGCGCGAAGGCCGGCTTGTTCTGGTAGTCGAAGAACACGCCTTCCTCGCCCCAGCCCCACCACTTCTGATGCTTCACGTGTGCCACTGAGGGACAACCTCTTTCCTGGGTCCGACTAGTCCTGGATTCTGTGCCGGTTCGCAGCGTACAGCGCACGCACCGCGGCCTCGATGCGCTCGTTGAAGCTGTAGGCGTTCTCGTTGCCCCGCGCTCGCAGGGGTGCACCCACGGCCACGACCACCGGCGGGCGGCCCCGGCGGGGCCAGCTCGTACCGCGCGGCATGGCCTCGTGCGCCCCGATCAGGGCCACGGGCACGACCGGCACCTGCACCGCCAGCGCCAATGACGCCGCTCCCACCTTGAACGGGGCCATCTTCCCGGTCTTCGAGCGGGTCCCCTCCGGGAAGATCAGTAGCGGGACACCCGCGGCCAGCAGCTTCTTGGACAGGCCCTTGTTCGCGCCCTCACCGCGACGATCCACGGGGAACGCGTTGAAGATCAGCTGCGTGAACAGTTTCTTGTGCCACGCGGTGAAGAAGTAGTCCGCGGCCACCCCGGTCGCGAGATCGCGGGAGATGTAGTGCGGCACGCCGCTCATCACGAGCGGGGCGTCCAGGTGGCTCGAGTGGTTCGCGACGACCACGCACGTGCCCTTGACCCCGTAGGCCGCGGGATCCACCACGTTGGTGCGGGTGATCGTGCGGTTGACGATCCCCCGGAAGAAGACGGTCTGGGTGATCCGGCGCAGTATCCGGCGCACGGGCTGGGTGTAGTGGGCCGCCGTGAGATCCGCCGACTCCGCCGGGGGAGCGGGCGGATCGGGTTCCTGCCGACCGGTGTGGCCCTCGAGGGAGTCCAACACGCGAGGGCGGGGCTCCGGGGTCGACCGAGGCGTGGATCCGGGGCGCTGGCGGGACGCGGCGCGCGGACGCCGGGCGGGAGTGCCGTCGTGCTGCGGGGAGGAATCCTGGGGTGCCATGGGATCAGGCCTGGAGCTCGCGGCGTCGGACGCTCGAGATCTGACGGGAGATCCACCGGACGGTGGGGCGCGGGAGGTGGCGCAGCGCGGTGACCACGACCTTGTAGCGCAGAGTGGGCACCGAGATCACCTTGCCGCGGGCCACGTCCGCGAGGGCCTCCTCCACGAGCCGGTCCGCGTCGAGCCACATGAAATCGGGGATCGAGGAGCCGGTGATGCCCGCGCGGCTGTGGAACTCGGTGCGGACCCACCCGGGCAGCAGGGCGGTCACGTGGACCCCCGTGCCGTGCAGCTCCACGGCGAGCGACTCGGTCATGGCGGTCGCATAGGCCTTGATCGCGGAGTAGTCGCCCATCGTCACGCAGCCCGAGGTGGAGGTGACGTTGACGATCCACCCCGAGTGGCGGGCGGTCATGGCGCGGGCCGCAGCCCCCGAGAGTCGTGCGACGGCCGCGCACATGACCTGGAAACCGGCCTCGTGCTGGGAGAAGTCCTGGGCGGTGTAGGGCACCTTGACTGAGAAGCCCGCGTTGTTCACGAGCATGTCCACGGGACGATCGGGGTCCTCGAGCCGCTCGGCCACGTGCAGCAGGTCCTCGGTCTCGGCCAGATCGGCGGTCAGCGTCTCCACGTGGATCCCGTGTGCGGCGCCGAGCTCCCGGGCGGTGCTCTCGAGCCGTTGCGTGTCCCTGGCCACCAGGACCAGGTTGAAGCCTCTGCGGGCGAGGGAACGTGCGAACGCGGCACCGATGCCTGACGTCCCACCGGTCACGAGAGCGGTAAGCATGCCACTAAGATACACTACGGTAGGCGTAGCGCAGCGTCCCCCGGCCCGGCGTGAGCGCCCCTCGGCGAGCCATGACGGAGTATCGAAGGAGCGTCCCGTGAGCCAGCAGTCCTACCTCGCCCGGCATCGCCAGGGCCGGCTCTACGGGCCCGTGGAACAACCGATCGTGCTGCGCTCGGGCTTCGACGTCAAGGACTTCACGTACCGCGCGCAGGGCAGCCTCCGACCCCAGCTGGACCTCGCCGCTTTCGACCGCGCACCCCTGGACCCGGCCGTGCTCGAGGACCTGCGCTACCTGCGGGACATGGAACGCTCCACCATGGGCCAGGTGCGTTCCGTGGTGGTCAGCTACACCAACAAGGAGTCGCGGGTCGCCGCGTTCCTGACCACGTGGGCGTACGAGCGGCACTGGATCGCGGACGCCTACCAAGCCGTCCTGGACGCCCACGGACCGCACGCCGGGGCTCCACAGCCGCCCGAGCACTCGTGGGTCGAGCGGGTCGAGACCGCCCTGGACAACCTCTCGCCCATGGTGGACTCCGTGTGGACCAACTTCTCCGGGGAGGCCGTGGTCGCAGGACAGACCGCGCGCGGCTGGTCCCAGGAAGCGAGCACCCGCGCGGTCCTGCGGATGCTCGAACGCCGCGCCGGGCACCCGGAACTGTCCTCGCTGCTGCGGCGCGTGGCCGAGGTGAAGGCCACCCACGAACGCTTCTTCGCCGAGGAGACCACCGCGCGGGTCCGTACCGACCCGCGCGCCCAGCGCTTCGCCCGCGCCTACCTGACCTTCGCATTCCACCCGCTGCGGCCCGTGGGCCTGTCCCACGCCCACGCGCGCCGGTTCCTGCGGGACCTGGCGCCCACGGTCGCGCAGCGACGCGAACTGTTCGCGCTCGCGGACGAGCCCTTGCAGGCCACGCCGGGCACCGCGGGCAGCGAACCCCTGCGCCGGGCCGTGGAACGCGAGTGGCGACTGAGCCGATACGCTCCCCACCAGACCCTTCCACCCGCGTCGCGGTCGGCGCGGGTGGCCACCGCGCCCACGGCGCACCCGTTCCCAAGCACCGGAGGATCCCGTTGACCCAGACCACCACGACTCGCGTCCTGCTCACGGGGGCCACGGGCTTCCTGGGCCAGGCCGTCCTTGAGCGCCTGCTCTCCGGCTCGGACGACATCCACGTGACGGCGGTGGTCCGACCCAAGGGCACGCAGTCCGGTGAGGCGCGCCTGAAGCAGTTGTTGCGCAAGCCGTCCTTCAAGACCTGGCGGGACGCCGTGGGCCGGGAACGCGCTCAGGAGATCTTCGACGCCCGCACGAGCGTGCTCGAGGGCGACCTCACGGGGCTGCGGGAGATCGCGGAACCCTTCGACGTGGTGGTGCACTCCGCGTCCACGGTCTCGTTCGACCCGCCCATCGACGAGGCGTTCCGCACGAACGTGGGTGGCGCCGTGGGGCTCTACGACGCGCTGCGCAGCACGGGTCAGGACCCCCACGTGATCCACGTGTCCACGTGCTACGTGGGCGGGATCGCCAAGGGGTTGCGCCCGGAGGCCTCGGTGGATCACGACGTGGACTGGCAGGTGGAGTACGACGCCGCCGTCCGCGCCGCGGACACCGCCCAGGTGGAGTCCCGCTCACCCGAGCGTCTCGAGTCGTTCATCCGGCGCGCCACGAGCACGCGCGGCAAGGAGGGGCCCAAGTCCGTGGCCCGCGCCGCCGAGGAAGCACGCCTGGAGTGGGTGCGCTCCCGGCTCGTGGACCACGGCCGCACGCGCGCGCAGTCCCTGGGGTGGACGGACATCTACACGTTCACCAAGGCCCTGGGCGAGCGTGTGGCGGAGCAGAAGTGGGCCGGAGCCGGGCACCCGTTGTCAATCGTGCGCCCGTCCATCATCGAGTCCGCCCTGCGTCACCCCTTCCCGGGGTGGATCGACGGCTACAAGGTCGCGGACCCGCTCATCATGGCGTACGCGAAGGGCGCGCTGCCCGAGTTCCCGGGCCTGCCGGACTCGGTGCTGGACGTGATCCCTGTGGACTTCGTGGTCAACGCGATCGTGGCCCTCGTGAGGGAGGGGCACCGGGAAGCCAATGGGGCACCCACGCTGCGGGACGCCCAGGATCCGGCAGCGCGGTACTACCAGGTGTGCTCGGGGGCCTCGAACCCCCTGCCGTTCCACCAGATGTACGAGAGCGTGCGCTCGTACTTCCGCGAGCGCCCGCTCGAGGACTCCCATGGCAATCCCATCGCGGTGCCCGAGTGGAAGTTCCCCGCGAACAACTCGATGGAACGCGGGCTCGCGGTCAAGGAGAAACTGGCCGCCGCGGGGAGCCGATTGAGCTCGGTGCTGCCGGCCACGGCGCGCACACGCGAGTGGACCAATTCCCTGCACCGGATGCAAACCGGGCTGGGCTCGCTGCGCACCTACGTGGACCTGTACCAGAACTACACGCGCACGGAGATGATCTTCGACGACACCCACACGCGGCAACTGGACCGCTCCCTGCCGCAGGGCACGCCCGAGGACCAGCACTTCGACGTGCGGGCCATCGACTGGCGGGACTACTGGCAGAGAGTGCACCTGCCCGCACTGACCGAGATGACCCGTGCGTACACCCGGGCCAAGGCGGCGTCGCACAAGCGCGCCGTGCGCAGTCGGGGACTGAACGAGGGCACGGACGTCGTGGCCGTGTTCGACCTCGAGGGCACCGTGGCTTCGGGCAACATCATCACCCAGTACGCGCAACTGCGCCGCCGGGAGCTGAGCCCGCTGCAGTGGCCCGCGGAACTCACCGAACTGTTCGGCAACGCCCCCACCTACATCAAGGCGGAACGGCGCGATCGGGGCGAGTTCATCCGGGCGTTCCTGCGCCGCTACGCGGGCGTGCCCGTGGCGCGGGTCGAGGAACTGATGAACGGGTCGCTCGGCCGGGTCGTGGAGAACAGCATCCGCCCGGGAGCACTCGAACGGATCGAGGAACACCGGCGTGCGGGGCACCGCACGGTGCTCGTGACCGGGTCCCTGGACCTGCTCGTGAGCCCCGTCGCTGAACTGTTCGACGACGTCGTGGCCGGGCGGATGGACCAGGTGGACGGCGTGCTGACCGGGTACCTGGCGGCCCCGCCGCTCGTGGATGAGGCCCGGGCGCAGTGGCTCAAGCGCTACGCGCAGGACCACGGCTTGGACCTAAGCCGCTCGTACGGGTACGGGGACTCCGTGGCGGACGTGAGCTGGTTGTCCCTCGTGGGCCACCCGTACGCGGTGAACCCCGACCTGCCCCTGTACCGGCGTGCCAAGAAGGCCCATTGGCCCGTAGAGGACTGGAGGAAGGTCTGAGTCATGGCGTTCAACATCGACAAGTTCGCGGAGACCTCGGCGCGGGTCAAGTGGTCGGACCTGGACATGGACGAGTTTCTGACCAACCCGCTGTCCGAGGACTCGCTGCGCTGCCTGCGCTACATGTGCGACGTCGAATACCACACCGTGTGCTACATGCGGGACATGCTCGTCACGCCGTCCCACCAGGACCAAGACGTCTCCACCTTCATGACCATGTGGAACCGCGAGGAGTACTGGCACGGTGAGGCACTCGCGGAGGTGCTCGGGATGCACGGGATCGTGGTGGACTACGACGAGATCAAGGCCAAGCGCATGAAGCTCGGTTGGTCCGAGTCGCTCAAGCCTCTCAAGCAGTCGCTGCTGTCCAACATGGTGGGCGTGGACTTCATCGCCACGCACATGGCGTGGGGCGCGGCCAACGAGTGGTCCGCCGTGGCGGCCTACCGGCGCATGGCGTCCCTTGAGAAGCACCCGGTGCTCGCGGTGCTGCTGCAGCGGATCGCCCACCAGGAGTCCCGCCACGTGGCCTTCTACGCGACCCAGGCACGACGCCGCCTGGAAGCGTCCCGCAAGGCCCAGCGCCTCACGCGCTTCGCCCTGCGCAAGTTCTGGGCCCCCGTGGGCTCCGGGGTCATGGACGACCGCGAGGTGGGCCACGTGATGCGCCACCTCTTCGGTGGCGGGGGCGGGGCCCACGAGATCGACCGGTTGGACGCGAACATCGCCAGACTGCCCGGTATGGCGGGACTGCAGATCTTCCGCAGGGCCACGGCGCCGGCCCGCGAGGCGCCCGTCCGGGACACCGTCCCCGCCTGATCATGAACGCGCACCCCGCTGGTTCGCGATCCGCGTCCGCGCCCGAACGCGCCGACGCCGCTTCCGTGGACCCCCGCACGGCCCGCACCGATCGCAAGATCGTGGCGGGGGCGTTGCGCCTGCTCCGGGAGGGCGGGCCCCGGCGGGTCACGATCGAGGCGGTGTCCGCCCGCACCGGCGTGGCCAAGACCTCGATCTACCGCCGCTACGCCAACAGCACGCAACTGTTGGAGGCCGCGCTCGAGCACACGGTCACCGCGACCGCACCGCTGGCGCCGGACGCCACGTGGGAGCAGGCGCTCACCGCGGCCGTGGACATTCTCCTGCGGGACATGGGACTCGGCGTGGCCATTACCCTGCTGCAGGAACCACATTCGGCCACTGCGCAGGTGCTGCGGGCCACCGTGGTGCGCCCACGCTTGGATGCGCTGCGCAAACTGTTGCAACGGGACAAGGACCGGGGACTGATCCGGGACACCGTGGACCTGGACATGGTCGTGGATTTCATCCTGGGGGCGGCGTACGCGCACGTGGCGCGCTACGGCTCGCTGGACGAGAACTGGACCGCGCGGGTGCACCGCGCCGTCACGGACCTGATCACCACGCGACCCGCGGCGGACTAGAACACGTCCTTCTCGTCCGGGCGCTCGGTCAGGTAGGACTGCACGTAGTCCTGGACGGCGTCCTGCGTGGGGACGTCCTTGCCGGCCTTCTCCGACATGAACCAGCGGTGCTCGAGCACCTCGTGGATCATCTGCGCCGGTTCCCGTTTGCGCCGCAACTCGGCGGGAACGGCCGCCATGATGGGCACGAAGATCTCGCGCATCCACAACTGGGCGGTGAGGTCCTCGGGCAGACCGGGGTAGAGCGCGTGCCCGAACTGGTCGATGTCCGTGAGGATGCGCCGGGCCTGGTTCTCCTGGGTGTTCAACCCCGTGAGGTGCAACAACCTGCGCGCGTGGTGGCCCGGTTCCACGACCCGCGGGCGCAGGTGGACCTGACCAGACTCATCCGCGTCCATGGAGGCCTCCTCCACGTCGAAGCCCAGGTCGTTGAGCCGTTGCACGCGCGCCTGGACCCGCCACCGGTCACCCACGGGGAAGATCTCGGTCGCGGTCAGCTCGTCCCACAGCCCGGTGTAGGTGTCCACGAGCCGTTCCGAGACCGCGAACGGGTCCACCGAGGCCGGATCCACCCCGGCCTGGGCCAGGCGCTGCTGCATGTGCTCCCCGGCCAGCAGGTCCATGACCTCACCGGCCACGTTGGTCCTGGCGAGCTCGATGTCGTACTCGCGCTGACCCCGCGTGAGCTGCGGGTGCAGTTCGCCGGTCTCGGCGTCCACGAGGTAGGCGGCGAACTCCCCGGCGTCGCGTCGGAACAGCGTGTTGGACAGGGACACGTCCCCCCAGTAGAAACCGGACAGGTGCAGTTGCACGATCAGGGACGCGAGGGCGTCCACCAACCGGTCGATGGTCCCCGGTGAGGGGACCTGCTCGAAGATCGTGCGGTAGGGCAACGAGAAACTCAGGTGTTCCGTGACGAGCGCGGCGGGCAGCAACTCGCCGTCGGGGGAGTAGCGGTCCGTGACCACCGAGTCCGGGACCACGGAGGGCGTGGTCATGCGTTGGAGCTTGCGCAGCAGCCCGTACTCGCGCCGGGCATAGTACTGAGTGGTCTCCTTGACCGCCACGACCTTCTCCCCGACCCGCGCGAAGCGCACCACGTGGCGCGAGATCCCGCGCGGGTACGCCGCGAGCACCTGCTCGGGCCAGTCCTCGAGGGGCGTGTCCCACGGCAGTTCCAGCAGGCCCGGCTCCGGGAAGGCCGTGTTGATGGAGACACCGCGGTGAGCGGGCGGGGGGCTCGGCGCCGCGGGCTCGGGGGGCGGGGAGGCGGTCATGTCAGTTCATGCTAGTCACCGCACGGGCCCGCTGCCGGGCGAATTCCGTGAGCAGCCGGGTCAGTTCGTCCGGATCCGCCACGCGCCACGGGGTCGCGGAGTCTTTGGTGCCCACCTTGATCCCCACGTCGTGGGGTCCCAGGATCGCCATGGCGTCCTCGTCGGTGTCGTCGTCACCGGCGAAGACCGTGACCTGCGGGTGCACGGCTCCGCGGATGGCCGTGAGACCGTCCCCCTTGGTCGCGCTGAGCACCGAGCACTCGATGACCTGCTGACCCGGGGTCAATCGCAGGCCGGGCATCGCGGCATAGGCCTCGGTCATCTCGTCCAGCGCTCGCCGGGCGGTGTCCGGGTCCTCCATGGGACGCGTGTGGAAGGCCACCCCCGCGGGTTTGAGTTCCGCCCGTGAGCCCGGGTAGCGCTGCACGAACCCGTACGTCGCATCGATCGCCCGGTCCAGCAATGCCAACTGGTCCTCGGTCAGTTCGATCTCGGTGTCCGCACCGAAGCCGGGCGCGGCGCCGAGGTCCAGCTCCGCGCCGTGCGAACCGGAGAGCACCATGCGGCGCCGCGGGTCCACCACGGTGCGCAGGAACTCGAGGGGCCGCCCCGAGATGATCGCGACCGTGGTGCGGGGCAGTCCGGCGAGCGCGTCGAGCGCGTCCCGCGCGGCGGGTAACGGCCGGGAATCCGCGGGGTCCTCGGTGAACGGTGCCAGGGTGCCGTCGAAGTCCAGGGCCAGCAACATGCTGTCGGCCGTGGCCGCGGTGGCGAGGGCGTCCGCGAGCGAGTCAGTCACGATCCGCTCCGGGCGTCGTGTCGGCCGCGGCGCCGTCGTCGTGCGCGGAATCCCGCCCGGGCGCGGCGCCCTGCTCGAGCTCCGGGGCGTGCGCGGCGAGGTCGTCGAGGAAACGGTGGGACCAGTCGACGACGTCGTGCGTGAGCACCTGCCGGCGCATCGAGGACATGCGCTTGCGGGCCTCGGCGTCGGACATGTCCCGCGCGTGCAGCATGGCGGACTTGAGCCCGTCGATGTCGTGCGGGTTGACGAGCACCGCTTGCTTGAGCTGCTCGGCGGCACCGGTGAACTCCGAGAGCACGAGTCGACCCGAGCGGTCCTGCCGGGCCGCGACGTACTCCTTGGCCACGAGGTTCATCCCGTCCCGCAGGGCCGTGACGAGCATGACGTCCGCGGCGAGGTACAGGGCCACCATCTCCTCGAACGGGTAGCCGTGGTGCAGGTAGCGGACGGCGGTGTGGGAAATGGTGTCGAACTGGCCGTTGATCCGCCCCACCATGCCCTCCACGAGTTCGCGCAGTTGCCGGTAGGAGTCCACGCGCTCGCGCGACGGGCTCGCGACCTGGACGAGCACCGAGTTCTCCACGGAGATCTCCCCGTCCTCGAGCAGCTCGCCGTAGGCCTTGATGCGGTGCCGGATGCCTTTGGTGTAGTCCAGGCGGTCCACTCCCAGGAACACGGTGTCCGGGTTGCCCAGCTCCTCGCGGATCTCCCGCGCCCGGGCCTGGACCTGCGGGTCCGACGCGAGTTCCTTGATGGATTCCACGTCGATCGAGATGGGGTACGAGCCCGCGTTGACGGCCCACTCGGTGCTCTCGCCGTCCGCCGTGTCCTCGGAGAACCGGGCGCTGCCCTTGGTGAACTGCACCCCCAGGTACTTGCGCACGCAGCGCTGGAAGTTCTGGGCGTCCCCGGGGCGCTGGAAGCCGATCAGGTCCGCACCCGTGAGACCCTCCAGCACGGCCTTGCGCCACGGCAACTGGGAGTAGATCTCGGTGGGCGGGAACGGGATGTGGTTGAAGAACCCGATGGTCACGTCCGGGCGCAACCGACGCAGCATGCGCGGCACCAACTGCAACTGGTAGTCCTGGACCCACACCGTCGCACCCTGGGAGGCCGTCTCCGCGGCCCGGCGCGCGAAGCGCTCGTTGACGCGACGGTACGCGTACCACCACGTGCGGTGGAACTCGGGCGGCGCGATGACATCGTGGTACAGCGGCCACAGCGTGGCGTTCGAGAAGCCCTCGTAGTAGCGCTTGACCTCGAGCTCGGACAGGCTCACCGGCACGAGATGGAAGACGTCGTGGTCGAACGGCTCCAGCGTCTCGTCCGGGGCGCCGTGCCACCCCACCCACGCGCCGTCGCGCTGGGCCATCACGGGTGCCAGGGCGCTCACCAACCCGCCGGGGGAGCGGCGCCACGTGCTGTTGCCGTCCTCGTCCACGTCCCGGTCCACGGGAAGGCGGTTGGACACCACCACGAAGTCGTAGCCGTCCTGCGGGACGGGCACCTTCTCAAGAGACTGGTCTGCGGACATGATCGCTTCCTTCCCCGGGGCGGCTGTTCACCCCCATCCTAAGTGTGCGTACCACCGGCACCGGGGGAGAAGTCGCCGCCGGGACGGGAGCACGACGCCGCGCCGGTGCGGGGCGGCCGCGACGGGGCCCGAGCGGCATCGTCCCCGGCAGCTGGGAACGGGCTGAATCGAGGCCCCGCCGGGCCCGGGTAATCTGGGGACGAAGACCGACACCCGTGTAGCACATCGGAAGGAAACCCGGGCCCCATGGCTTCCAAGAACAACACCGCCGGTTCCTCGTCCTCGGACCAGGCCCGGGAGCGGGCACGCCAGATCGCAGACCGGCAGTCCCGCCGCTCCAACGGTAAACCCGTGGGGCTGATCGCCGCCGTCATCGCGCTGCTCGTGATCATCGCGCTGATCATCGGGGTGGTCGTGTGGCAGAACAACAGGGCCAGGATCCCCGACGCCGGCCCCGTGCCCGCGAGCGCCAACCAGTACGGCGGCATCACGGTCACGAAGGACGGGATCGTGCAGAACAGCTCGGACGTCCAGGAACGGGACCTCTCCCAGGAGCCCGAGCCCGCTGCCACAGCGGACACCTCCAAGACGCCCCCGGGGGTCGTGGACCAGGACCAGGCCGCGAGCAACGGCAAGCCCGTGCAGGTCGTGATCTTCCAGGACTTCGAGTGCGTGCACTGCGCCGACTTCGAGAAGCAGAACGCGGACGCGATCAAGCGGGCCGTGGACGCCGGTGACGTGCAGGTGGAGTACCGCAACCTCAACTTCCTGGACCGGGCCACCCGCGATCAGTACTCGTCCCGCGCCGCCAACGCGGCCTACGTGGTCGCCGAGCAGGTCGACAGCGACCAGTACATGGAGTTCGCCCAGGAGCTGTTCAGCCACCAGGGCACCGGCGGCCTGAGCAACCAGCAGATCGCGGACATCGCCAACAAGCACGGCGCGAACGTGACGGCGGGCCAGCTCGGTGAGAACACCTACCGCCCCATGGTCAACGTGATGTCCCGCGAGTCCATCAACAACGGTGTGGCCGGGACGCCCACCATCTTCATCGACGGCAAGCGCTACGAGGAAGGCAACTTCCAGGACGCACTGAAGAAGGCGGTCGACGAGAAGAAGTGACGCGGGCGGTGCCCCCGACGCGACGAGAGCCCCGGTCATCCCGACCGGGGCTCTCGTCGTCTGTCACGCGGGGACGACGGCGCCGTGCCCGGGTTCGGAGCCCCCTGCCGGATTCGAACCGGCGACCCTCTGTTTACAAGACAGATGCTCTGGCCATCTGAGCTAAGGAGGCACTGCTGCCCAGTGCGATCACGGGACCGCTCCATGGTACTGGACGACGCGCCGAGGGCGGGCACCCGGCGCGCGGGAACCGGCCGGGGCGGCGGGACCCGTCATGCGGTGGCGTGCTACCTACCCATGCCGGAGAAAAACTGCTTCGATGGGGTCATGGACATCAAGGGAAGAATGGCAGAAGCGTTCAACGACCAGATCACCATGGAGCTGCAGGCGACCGTGGTCTACCGCCAGTTGTCCATTGAGATGGACGTGGCGAGTCTGCCCGGTTTCTCGCAGTGGTTCCGCGCCCAGGCGGCCGAGGAGATCACGCACGCCGAGAAGTTCATCGACCACATCGTGGACCGCGGCGGTGATCCGCAGATCGGGGATATGGCCGGTCCGAACATCGCCGACAAATCCGTCCTGGGGTGCTTCGAGGCCGCGCTCGCGCACGAGCGCAAGGTATCCGAATCGATCCGCAACCTGTACCGGCTGGCGCAGGAAGAAGGCGATATCGATGCCATGCCCCTGCTGCACTGGTTCATCAGCGAGCAGATCGAGGAGGAGGCCACCGTGGAGGAGATCTGCGACCAGGTGCGCCTGGTCCACAACGACGGGCCTGGCCTGTTGCGCCTGGACTCCGAACTGGGTTCCCGGCCAGTCCGGGCCGACTGAACGCACCTTGCCCGGTCCGGGCGACCCCGAAAACGCCCGAACACGGAAGAACACGGAAGAACCGGCCCCGCTTGAGCGGGGCCGGTTCTTCCTGCATGGCGGGTACTACTCCTGGGTGCTCTCCACGTCCGCCTGCTCCTCGCGGCCAAAGGCCCACAAGAGCAGCTCGGACGGTTCACCGCGCACGAGTTCCACGCGCCGGGCGGACTTCTTGCCGCCGCGCACCGCACCGAAACCGCCCGCGAGCAGCACCACGGACTCGGACTTCTTGCGCAGCAGTGCCGGGCCCATGAGCTTGAGCACGTTCCACAGGTCTTTCTGCTCGTCGTTGAGCAACTGCCGGGCGTGCCACTGAGGCTGCGCGCGGCGGACGTCCTCGTGGTGGATGAAGAACTCCCCGGTGTTCATCCGCTTGTCGATCGGGGACCAGCGACCCGGGGAGAAGAGCGGGGGGCGCTCCACGAGGTCCACGAGCTTCTCCCACGGCATCTCCCGGTAGTCGGCGTCCACCGACTTGGCGTGGCGCCCGAGCACGGGCAGCTTGGGGGAGAGCATCCCGGCGACCGCGTCCGGACGGGAATCACGGATGATCAGGTGGATCGCGAGGTCCCGGGCGTCCCAGTCTTCGCACAGGGTGGGGGCGTCCGGCCCCACCCTGCGCAGCAGCGCGGCAAGATGACGACGTTCGACATTGGCGAAGTTGGTCACGTGAACATCCATTCTGTGGGGTGGACCGTCACGTCCACGGTAGACGGGCGCCGCGGTGATTGCCACCGCCGCGCGCGCTCACGAGGCGGGGTCCGCCGCGTTGAACTGCGCCCTGTAGAGGTTGGCGTAGGCCCCGTCCGCCTCGATCAGCTCGTCGTGGGAACCCTGCTCCACGATCCGCCCCGACTCCATGACGATGATCGTGTCCGCGTCCCGGATGGTGGAGAGCCGGTGGGCGATCACGAAGGACGTGCGGCGCTCCCGCAGCGCGGCCATGGCCTTCTGCACGAGCAGCTCCGTGCGGGTGTCCACCGCGGAAGTCGCCTCGTCCAGGATGAGCAGGGACGGTTGCGCCAGGAACGCCCGGGCGATCGTGATCAGCTGCTTCTCACCGGCCGAGACCGAGGAGCCGTCCTCGGAGATCACGGTGTCGTACCCGTCCGGCAGGGCGCGCGCGAAACGGTCCACGTACGTGGCGCGCGCAGCGGCCAGTACCTCCTCGTCCGTGGCGTCCTGACGGCCGTAGCGGATGTTCTCCCGGATGGTGCCGCTGAACAACCACGCGTCCTGGAGCACCATGCCCACCTGTGAACGCAGTTCGTGGCGGGAGAGGTCCCGGATGTCGATCCCGTCCAAGCTGATCCGGCCCGCGTCGATCTCGTAGAAGCGCAGGATGAGGTTCACGAGCGTGGTCTTCCCGGCGCCCGTGGGTCCCACGATCGCCACGGTGCGCCCCGGAGCCACGTGCAGGCACATGTCCTCGATCAGGGGCTCGGCACCCCGGGCCAGGGCGGCCTTGTCGTAGGAGAAGTTCACGTGGTCGAAGCGCACCTCACCGCGCAGCGTGCCCGGCAGGTGGGCGGTGGGCGTCTCCGGTTCCTGTTCGGGGGCGTCGAGCAGTTCGAAGGTGCGTTCCGCGGAGGCGATGCCGGACTGCAACTGGGTGGCCATGCCCGCGACCTGGGACAGCGGCTGGGTGAATTCCCGGGAGTACTGGATGAACGCGGTGGCGTCCCCCAGGGTCAGCTGGCCCGTGGCCACGCGCAGCCCGCCCAGCACGGCGATGCCCACGTAGGACAGGTACGAGATGAACTGCATGACCGGCATGATCGTCCCGGACATGAACTGCGCCCCGAACGCCGCCCGGTACAGTTCCTCGTTGCGCTCGTCGAACTGCTGCTGCATCTGACGCTGTCGGCCGTACGCGTGCACGAGCTCGTGGCCCGAGAAGGATTCCTCGATGTGCCCGTTGAGCTGACCCGTGGCGTGCCATTGCTGTTTGAACAACCGCTGGGAGCGGGTGCCGATGACCCCCGCCGCCACGGCGGACAACGGCAGAGCCACGAGCGCGACGAGCGCCAACTGCCACGAGACGATGAACATCATGACCATGATGCCGAGCACGGTCAGCACGTTCTGCACGAGCTGCGCGAAGGTCTGTTGCAGCGCCGTCTGGATGTTGTCCACGTCGTTGGTCACGCGGGACATCACGTCCCCGCGCTGGCGCGCGTCGAAGTAGCTCAGGGGCAGGGCGTTGACCTTGCGCTCGATCTCCTCGCGCAGGTCGTACACGACCCGCATGACCACGCGGTTGAGCACGTAGCCCTGCAACCACATGAGCACCGAGGCCACGGTGTACATGCCGAGCACCACGAGGATGAGGGTGCCTAGTCGGGTGAAGTCCACGCCCTGTCCCGGGACGAGCGTCATGGCGGACATCATGTCCGCGAGCGTGTCCTGGCCCTGCGCACGCAGCCCGGCCTCGACCTGTTGCTGGCTCGCGCCCGCTGGCAGGGATCTGCCGACGACGCCGGCGAAGATCACGTCCATGGCGCGTCCCAGCACGCGCGGGGCCCACACCGTGAGCACCACGGACAGCACGACGGCCGCGACGACGACGGCGAGCGCCGCCTTGTGCGGGGCCATGAGCTTTACGAGTCGCCCGGCTGAGGCCCAGAAGCGCTGCGGCTTCCGGGCCGGTTCCTGTGTCTCGCTCACCGTTCGCCTCCCGTGGTCTGTTCGGCCGAGAGCTGTGACGTGACGATCTCCCGGTAGGTCTCACTCGCGGCCACGAGCTCCTCGTGGGTGCCGCGCGCGATGATCCGGCCGTGCTCGAGGACCAGGATGAGGTCCGCGTCCGTGATGGTGGAGACGCGCTGGGCCACCGTGATTACGGTGGCGTGCCGGGTCACGGGGCGCAGGGCGGCGCGCAACCGGGCGTCCGTGGCGACGTCGAGTGCCGAGAACGAGTCGTCGAAGACGTAGACCCGGGGGCGGGCCACGAGGGCGCGGGCGATGCTGAGCCGCTGGCGCTGACCCCCGGACACGTTGGTCCCACCCTGGGACACGGGGGCGTCCAGACCCTCGGGCATCTCGCGGACGAAGTCGTCCGCCTGGGCCACGCGCAGGGCCTCCCACAACTCGTCGTCGGTGGCGTCCGCGCGGCCGAAGCGCAGGTTGGACGCCACGGTCCCGGAGAACAGGAACGGCCGCTGCGGGACCAGGCCCACCCGGCCCGCGAGGTCGTCCGGGGCGTAGTCGCGCAGATCCACCCCGTCCAGCAGCACACGGCCGGTCACGGGATCGAGCAAGCGGGGGATCAGGCTAATAAGTGTGCTCTTCCCGGAACCCGTGGCCCCGACCACGGCCACGGTGCGTCCCGGTTCCGCCGCGAAGTCGATCCCGGACAGCACGGGGTCCTCCGCGCCGGGGTACTGGAACGTGACGTCCTCGAACCGGACGTGGCCCACCGGGCGCGGTGCTACGGCCGGTCGCTGCGGCGGGTGCATGGTGGGGCGGGTGTCGAGCACCTCCCCGATCCGCTCGGCGCACACGACCGCGCGCGGGACCATCATGAACATGAACGTGGCCAGCATCACGGCCATGAGGATCTGTAGCATGTACTGCAGGAAGGCGGTCAGCGCCCCGACCTGGATCTGGCCCTGGTCCACGCGGTGGCCGCCGAACCACAGCACGGCCGCGGTGGCCAGGTGCATAACCATGTTGATCACGGGGAACATCAGCACGAACAGCGCCCCGATGCGCAGGGAGATGTCCGTGAGGTCCTGGTTCGCGCTGCGAAAACGCGCGGTCTCGAACGGCTCCTTGACGAAGGCGCGGATCACCCGGATCCCGGTGATCTGTTCGCGCAGCACCCCGTTGATCCCGTCGATGCGTTCCTGCATGATCCGGAACCACGGCATCAATCGGGAGACCACGAGGCCCAGCAGCACCCCCATTACAGGGATGGACACCCACACGAGCCACGACAGCCCCGGGTCCTCCCGCAGGGCCATGACGATCCCGCCCACGCACATGATGGGCGCCATGACCATGAAGTTCAGGCCCATGAGGGTGAGCATCTGGATCTGCTGGACGTCGTTGGTGGTGCGCGTGATCAGCGACGGCGCCCCGAACGTCCCGACCTCGCGCGCGCTGAACTGCCCGACCCGGCGGTAGACGTCCCGGCGCAGGTCCCGGCCCACACCGATCGCCGTGCGGGCACCGCACCACACGGCCACGACGGCAGCGATCACCTGGGCGGACGCCACGGCCAGCATCACGGCGCCGGCGCGCCAGATGTAGTCGGTGTCCCCGCGGGCCACACCGTTGTCGATGATCCGGGCGTTGAGGCTCGGGAGGTAGAGCGTGGCGATCGTGGCCGCCAGTTGGAACACGAGAACGCCCACGACCCATGGGACGTAGGGGCGCGTGAAAGTGCGTAACAAACTCAGCAGCATGACGGTCGATCCTGACGTCGAGCACGGAGGGAGCCGAATACGCGCCCAATATACGCGCGGGCCGGGACACGCTGAACGGACCGGGGCACCCCGGGCTATCCGGGCGTCACGCGCTAAAGTTTCGGTGCACCGAAACTTGCCGTTCCACGCGGTGCGCGGGACGGTGGACATGAGCAGGAGGCCACCATGACGTCGGGCAATCCAGCGCCGCAGGACGCGACCGGTGCGGGGGCTACGACGGCGCGGGCGTCGTCGCACGGGACCATCGCCGCACTCGGGCCGGCGTTCGTGGCCGCGATCGCGTACGTGGACCCCGGCAACGTGGCCGCGAACGTGAGCGCGGGTGCGGGGCATGGCTACCTGCTCGTATGGGTGCTCGTGCTCGCCAACCTCATGGCCATGGTCATCCAGTACCTCTCCGCCAAGCTCGGGATCGTGACGGGGCTGTCCCTGCCGCAGGTCCTAGGCGGTTCGCTGCCGCCCGGTACCCGGGTGCTCTACTGGGCCCAGGCCCAGCTCATGGCGATCGCCACGGACGTCGCCGAGGTGATCGGCGGGGCGCTCGCATTGTGGTTGCTGTTCGGCATCCCGTTGCCCCTGGGCGGGGTGATCGTGGCCGCGCTGTCCATGCTCGTGCTCGCGCTCCAGAACCACCGCGGTCAGCGCGTGTTCGAGACCGTGATCCTGGGGATGCTCGGGATCATCACGGTGGGGTTTCTCGGGGGACTCGTGGTGGGCCCGCCCGATCCGCGGGGTGTGCTCGACGGCCTGGTACCGCGGCTGGAGGGCTTCGAGTCCTTGGTGATCGCGGCGGGGATGCTGGGTGCCACCGTGATGCCCCACGCGATCTACATCCACTCCGCACTGAGTCGGGACCGTCACGGCATGGGCCACGCCCCCGAGCGCGTCTCCCAACTCCTGCGCGCGACCCGCGTGGACGTGGTGCTGGCACTCGTGGTGGCCGGTGCGGTGAACATAGGGATGCTCCTGCTCGCGGCCAGGAACCTCTACGGCGTGGAGGGCACGGACACGATCGAGGGTGCGCAGCACGCGATCTCCGACGCGCTCGGGCCCACCGTGGGGGTCGTCTTCTCCCTGGGGTTGCTGGCCTCCGGGCTCGCCTCCACCGCAGTGGGTGCCTACGCGGGGGACGTGGTCACGGCGGGTCTGTTGCGGTGGCGCATCCCGCTGCTCGCGCGGCGGCTGATCACGGTGATCCCCGCCGTCGTGATCCTGGCGCTCGGCGCGGAACCCACTGCAGCCTTGGTCGGGAGTCAAGTGGTGCTGAGCTTCGGGATCGCGTTCGCGCTCATCCCCCTGGTGCGCGCCACGGGCAGGGCCTCCCTCATGGGTCGCTTCCGCAACGGCCCGGTGCTCGCGGCCATCGGGTGGGTGAGCGCCGCGATCGTGGTGGTGCTGAACGTGGTCCTGCTCGTCATGGGCGTGGGAAATGTGGGTTAGGGCTAGCAAAACCACATAAACAGACATAAGCTCACATCACACAGGGGTTTCACCGCCGACACCCCGGTCCGTGAGGTGAAGATGTTCGCTGCAGAACGCCACGAGGAGATCACACGCACCGTGAGCCACGAGCGCCGTGTCAACGGTGCGGAACTGGCGAAACGGTTCGGTGTGACCATGGAGACGATCCGCCGGGATCTCGCCGTGCTCGAGTCCCAGGGGAACCTGCGCCGTGTGCACGGCGGTGCCGTGTCCGTGGACCAGTCGACGAGCGGGGAACAGGGGATGGACTCCCGATCGCGCCTCGCGGCCGATGAGAAACGGGCCATCGCCCGCAAAGCCCTCGAGGTACTCGAACATGCCGAGGCCGGTGCCGTGGTCCTGGATGCCGGCACCACGGTCGAGGCGCTCGCGGACCTGTTGCTGGCCCGGGACAACCACCTGCCCGGCGGGCAGGAACAGCTGATCATCACCCACGCCCTGCACATCGCGGCGAAACTCGCGGACGCCGAGGGTGTGGGGCTCGAGCTCGTGGGTGGGCGGATCCGCAAACTCACGTGGGCGGCCACCGGCTCGCGGGCCGCCCAGCACTACGACCAGTTGCGCCCGGACCTCGCGTTCGTGGGCTGCAACGGCGCCCACGCCTCCTTCGGGCTGTCCACCCCGGACCCCATCGAGGCCGTGGTCAAGGCGACGATCGTGCGGGCCGCGCGCCGCGTCGTCGTCCTGTGCGACGCGAGCAAGCAGGACCAGGAGACCCTCACGCGCTTCTGCTCGCTCGAACAGATCGACACCTTCATCACCGACCGCGCTCCCGTGGGGGAGCTGGCCCAAGCCCTCGAAGACGCCGACGTGGAAGTGGTTCTCGCATGATCATCACCGTGACCCTCAACCCCTCCGTGGACCGCACCGTGGACCTGCCCGGCCCGCTGGCCCGCGGTCGCGTGCAGCGCGCGAGCGACACCCGCCAGGACCCCGGGGGTAAGGGTGTGAACATCTCGCGCGCGCTGGCCGCGAGCGGTGTGGACACTGTGGCCGTGGTCCCGGGGGACGGCACCGATCCGCTGTTCACCGCGCTCGACGCCGCGGGGGTGCGCTACGACAGCGTGTCCATCGGTGCGCCCGTGCGATCCAACATCACCGTGACCGAACCGGACGGGACCACGACCAAGATCAACGAGCCCGGCCCCCCGCTGGACGAGCACACCGTGGACCGGATCGTGGAACGGATCGTCTCCCGCGGCGCGGGTGCGCAGTGGCTCGTGTTCGCGGGGTCCGTGCCGCCCGGGCCCGCCCCGGACATCTACGCCGTGCTGGCCGCCCGCGTGAGCGGCGCGCTCGGTGCGGCCGCGCCGTCGTTCGCGCTGGACACCTCCGGGGACGTGCTGCGCGCGGCTCTCGCCCCGGGTGTCACCGTCCTGCCGGACGTGATCAAACCCAACGGCCACGAACTCGCGGAGCTGCTGGGCCGCACCGACGGCGATGCGCTCGAGGCCGATCCGCGCGCCGCAGCGGATGCCGGGCGGGAGCTCGTGGCCCGCGGCGTGGGGGCCGTGCTGTGCACTCTGGGCGGCAACGGTGCCGTGCTCGTGACGCCCGAGGGCGCGTGGCACGCCGTGCACGAACCCGTCACGGTGCGCTCGACCGTGGGCGCTGGCGACAGCGCCCTGACCGGGTACCTCGTGGCCGCCCAGCGCGGGGAGGCGCCGGCCGAACGCCTGCGCCGGGCCGTGGCCCACGGCTCCGCCGCCGCCGCCCTGCCCGGGACGCAGATGCCCACGGTCGCGCAGACCACGCCCGACGCCGTGCGGGTCACGCAGCTGACGTCCGCACGGCAAGGCGCCGCGACACCGGACGTCCCGACGCCGAACCCACCGACCCCGGCCGCGCCCCGCGAGACGCAGCCCCGGACCTGATCCACCCACCGCCCCGTAGCCAAGGAGCACCGACATGTCAGATCTGATCAATCCCGGCCTGGTCCTGTTGGACCGGGACCTGGGCGAGTCCACGGAGAGTGTGATCCGTGCACTCGCGGCCACCGTCCACCGGGAGGGCCGCGCGAGCACCGCGGCTTCCCTCGCCGCGGACGCCCTGGCCCGGGAGGCCAAGAACGCCACCGGGATCCCGGGCGGGATCGGCATCCCGCACTGCCGGTCCGAGGCCGTCACGCAGGCCACGCTGGTCATGGCGCGGCTCGCCCCCGCCGTGGACTTCGGGGCCAAGGACGGACCGGCGGACATCGTCTTCTTCATCGCCGCACCGGCCGGCGCGGACCAGGAGCACCTCAAGCTGCTGTCCAAGCTCGCACGTTCCCTCATGAAGAAGCCCTTCGTGGCGTCCCTGCGCGCAGCGCAGTCGCCGGAGGAGGTCGTGGACATCGTGGACACGGCCCTCGGTCTCGCTCCGCAGCCGGACGACGCCGCTGCGGCACCCACCGCGGCGACCGGAACCGCGGCCGCGGGATCCTCCGCCGCGACCGGTCCCGCCGCGACCGGTCCCGCCGCGACCGGTGCCGACGGGTCCGCTGCCACGGGAACCGGCGGTGCCGCTGCCGGCGCAGCCGTAGCTGGTGCGAGCGGTGCGACCGCGGCGTCGAATGCCGGGACGCAGGCACCCACCGGAACGCACGCGCCGCTGACCGAATCCGCGACGTCGACGGCGCCCGATGACGCGGGCGCCCGGGGTCCGCGCAGGCTCGTGGCCGTCACGGCGTGCCCCACCGGCATCGCCCATACCTACATGGCCGCGGACGCCCTGGCCAACACCGCCCAGGAAATGGGGGTGGACCTGCAGGTCGAGACCCAGGGCTCCTCGGGCGCCACGCGTCTGGACCCGGCCGTGATCGGTCAGGCGGAGGCCGTGATCTTCGCGACCGACGTGGACGTGCGGGAGCGCTCGCGGTTCGCGGGTCTGCCGTACATCGCGTCCGCGGTCAAGCGCGGGATCGACGAACCCCGCGAGATGATCCAGGAGGCCCTCGAGGCCGCGGACGATCCCCAGGCGCCCAAGGTCACGGGCGACGGCGGTGAGATCTCCGCCGCCGTGACCGGCAGCGAGGGGTGGGGCACGCGGATCCGCAAGGCCGTGATGACGGGTGTCAGCTACATGATCCCGTTCGTGGCCGCGGGCGGTCTGCTCATGGCGATCGCGTTCATGATCGCGGACCCGGTGCTCGTGGCCCAGCAGGCCGACGACATCCTGGCCACCACCACCCTGGGCAACCTGGGGGACGTGTCCCTGGCCATGTACCTGGGTGCCGTGCTGTTCAAGACCGGCAACCTGGCGATCAGCCTGTTGGTCCCCGCGCTCGCGGGCTACATCGCCTACGGGCTCGCGGACCGTCCGGGCATCGCCCCCGGCTTCGCGGCCGGTCTCGTGGCCAACTTCATGGGCGCCGGGTTCATCGGCGGCATCGTGGGCGGTCTGCTGGCTGGCATCTGCGCGTACTGGCTGACGCTGCCCCGACTGCCCCGCTGGCTCGGATCACTCATGCCCGTGGTCATCATCCCGCTGCTCGCCACGCTGTTCGCCGGCGGGTTGCTGTTCCTGCTGATCGGCGGGCCCATCGCCGCGTTCATGACGTGGCTCACGAGCCTGCTCGCCGGGATGAGCGGTGCCTCGGCCGTGACCCTGGGTGCCGTGCTTGGTCTGATGATGTGCTCGGACCTGGGCGGTCCTATCAACAAGGTGGCCTATTCCTTCGCCGTGGCCGGACTGGGTGCCGCGACCGTGACCAACACGGCGCCGCAGGAGATCATGGCCACCGTGATCGCCGCGGGCATGGTGCCCCCGCTCGGGATGGCGCTCGCCTCCACCGTGCTGGGCCGCAAGTACTTCAGCGCCGCGGAGCGTGAGAACGGCAAGACCTCGTGGCTGCTCGGCGCGTCCTTCATCTCCGAGGGTGCCATCCCGTTCGCCGCGGCCGATCCGCTGCGCGTGATCCCCGCCTCCATGGCCGGTGGCGTGATCACCGGTGCCCTGACGATGGCGTGGGGCGTGACCTCGGCTGCCCCGCACGGTGGGATCTGGATCCTGCCGGTCGTGGACGGACGCTGGGGCTTCGTGGCCGCCATCCTGGCGGGCACCGTGGTCACCGCCGTGCTGGTCACCCTCTTCAAGCGCATTGGCAACGTGAAGAAGCACGTGGGCGAGGTCCCCGGGGTTCCGCAGACACAACAAACCGTGGAAGTGTGAGACATCATGACTGACAACGACGTGACCGGTGCCGCACAGCAGCGCGTGGAACTGCGCGGTGTGGGGGTCAGCCCCGGGCGTGTGATCGCCCCCGTGGTGCACATGGCACCCGCCGTGAGCGAGCCGCCCGAGGGTGAGCCGCTCACCGGGGACGCCGAGGCCGCGATCGACCGCCTCAAGGCAGCGGCGCTCGAGGTCAAGGCCGAGCTCAAGGAAAGGGCCGCTCGGGCGCGCTCGGAATCCGCGGCGGAGGTACTCAAGGCCACGTCCCTCATGGCGGGGGACAAGGCCCTGATCAAGAACGCGGGCAAGCTCGTGACCGATCAGCAGCTCAGCCCCGAGCGGGCGCTGTGGCAGGCTGCCACGGCGTACGCGGACCAGATGCGGGCCATGGGCGGCTACATGGCCGAACGTGCCGCGGACATCGAGGACGTCCGCGCGCGCATCGTCGCCCGACTGCGCGGGGAAGACGCCCCGGGTGTGCCCCAGCGCAAGGAGCCGTTCGTGCTCGCGGCCGAGGACCTCGCACCGGCGGACACCGCGGTGCTGGATCCGGACGTCGTCGTGGCGCTGGTGACAGCCTCCGGCGGACCCCAGTCCCACACGGCGATCCTCGCGCGCAACCTCGGGCTGCCGGCCGCCGTGGCCGTCGAGGGGATCCTCGAGGTCCCCGCGGGGACGCCCGTGTTCGTGGACGGTGCCGAGGGCGCCGTCGTCGCGGCACCGGCAGAGCACGAACGCGAGGCAGTGACCGCGTGGCAGCGCGCGGCCGCGCAACTCGCGTCCTTCGACGGCCGGGGCGCGCTCGCGGACGGCACCGAGGTCCCGCTGCTCGCCAACGTGGGCACCGGCGACGACGCCCGCGCGGCTGCCGAGGCCGGCGCCGAGGGCGTGGGGTTGTTGCGCACCGAGTTCTGCTTCCTGGGCCGGGACAGCGAACCCACCGTGGCCGAACAGACCCAGGCGTACGCCGAGATCTTCGCGGCGTTCGAGGGCAAGAAGGTGGTCGTGCGTACGCTCGACGCCGGGGCGGACAAGCCCCTGCCCTTCCTCACGGACACCACCGAGCCCAATCCCGCGCTCGGTGTGCGCGGCTACCGCACCGACTGGACCACCCCGGGCGTGCTGCAGCGCCAGCTCGAGGCGATCGCGGCGGCGGCCCGGGAGACCGGTGCGCACGTGTGGGTCATGGCACCCATGATCGCCACCGCGGAGGAGGCCGCCCGGTTCCACGAACTCGCGAGCGCCGAGGGGCTGCAGGTCACCGGCGTCATGGTCGAGACACCCGCCGCGGCCATCACCGCCGAGCAGATCCTCGAGCGCGTGGACTTCGTGTCGCTCGGGACCAACGACCTCACCCAGTACACGATGGCCGCGGACCGCATGCTGGGTGCACTCGCCGAGTTGAACTCCCCGTGGCAACCGGCCGTGCTGCGCATGATCGAGCGCACCGCGGCGGGTGCGCGAGCGGCGTCTGACGCGTCCGGTGAACACAAGAACGTGGGCGTGTGCGGCGAGGCCGCCGCGGACCCCGCGCTCGCCGTGGTGCTCGTGGGGCTCGGGGTGGACACCCTGTCCATGAGCGCGCGCTCGCTCGCCGCCGTCGCCGCCGTGCTCGCCCGCGTGGACACCGCCCAGGCCGAGCGGCTGGCCGCACTCGCCGTGTCCGCCACGAGCGCGCGCGAGGCCAAGGAAGCCGTGCGGGCACAGTTGCCCGTGCTGCACGAACTGGGGCTGTGACCCCGCCCGAACCAGCGTCACCCGAACCGACCCAGCAAGGAGCTGACATGTCAGAACGCATTGCCACCGTGGCCTCCCGTGTGGGGCTGCACGCCCGGCCCGCCGCGATCTTCGCGGAGGCCGCCGGCGAGTACGAGAACCTGGAGATCACCATCCGCGCCGAGGGCGAGGACGCCGAGGAGGGCATGGACGCGTCCTCTGTGCTGTCCCTGATGTCCCTGGGCGCGGCCCACGGGGACAAGGTGGTCCTCGCGGCCGACGGCGACGGCGCCGAGGAAGCCCTCGAGCACCTCGCCTCGATCATCGAGACGGACCTCGACGCCGAGTGATCCTCACCACCGCCGACGCCGGGCGCCCCTGTGTGGGCACCCGGCGTCGGCGCTTTCCCGGGGGGTGATCGTCTCATTCCGGTGACCGGGGTCGGGGCCCAGGGCGAGGAGTACGGTGAATCGCATGGTGCGGTTTCTCATTCTGACCGGTCTGGTCGTGGCCACGATTGCCACGGTTCTCGCAGCGGTCTTCGGTCCCTGGGGATGGTGGATCCTCGCAGTCATCTTCTTCCTGCTGTTGCTCGTGGGCATCCGCGATGCGACGCAGCGCAGGCATTCGATCCTGCGCAACTTCCCCGTGCTCGGGCACGCGCGGTTCTTCATGGAGAAGATCCGCCCCGAGATCCAGCAGTACTTCATCGAGCGCAACTACGACGGCAAGCCGTTCAACCGTGACCAGCGCTCGCTCGTGTACTCGCGGGCCAAGGGCTTCAAGGGCGACAAGGCGTTCGGCACCGAGCTCAACGTGAACGAACCGGGCTACGAGTATTTCGTCCAGTCCGTGGCGCCCAAGGCGGCTCCGGAGAGCGAGCACCGCGTGCGCCTGGGCGGGCCGGACTGCAAGCAGCCGTACGACGCCTCGCTGCTGAACATCTCCTCCATGAGCTTCGGCTCCCTGTCCAAGAACGCCGTGCTCGCCATGAACAAGGGCGCGGCCATGGGCGGGTTCGCGCAGGAGACCGGTGAGGGCGGGCTGACCAAGTACCACCTCGCCCACGACGCCGACATTATTTGGGAGTTCGGTTCCGGGTACTTCGGCACGCGTGACGAGAACGGCAACTTCGACCCGGAGGCCTTTCGCAAGAAGTCCAACCTGCCGCAGGTCAAGGCCATCAACATCAAGCTCTCCCAGGGCGCCAAGCCGGGCCTGGGCGGCGTGCTGCCGGGCTCCAAGGTGACCGAGGAGATCGCGGAGGCGCGCATGGTCCCCGTGGGCCAGACCTGCATCTCCCCGGCCAGCCACTCGGCGTTCACCACGCCGCGCGGTCTGATCCAGTTCGTGGCCCATCTGCGGGAACTGTCCAACGGCAAGCCGATCGGCTTCAAGCTGTGCGTGGGCTCGCGCGTGGAGTTCCTGGCCATCTGCAAGGCCATGATCGAGGAGAAGGTCACCCCGGACTTCATCATCGTGGACGGTTCCGAGGGCGGCACCGGCGCCGCACCGCTCGAGTACCAGGACCACGTGGGCACCCCGCTCGTGGAGGGTCTGATCCTGGTGCACAACGCGCTCGTGGGTGCGGGACTGCGGGACCGGATCAAGATCGGCGCCGCCGGGAAGATCACCTCGGGCCACGACATCGTGCGCCACATCATCCAGGGTGCTGACTTCTGCATGAGCGCGCGCGCCATGATGATGGCCGTGGGCTGCATCCAGGCTCAGGCGTGCCACACCAACAAGTGCCCCGTGGGCGTGACCACGCAGAACCCCAAGCTCTACAAGGCCCTCGACATCGAGGACAAGGGTGACCGCGTGGAGCGTTACCACCGCCTGACCGTGGAGGAAGCGGGCCAGATCATCTCCACCATGGGCTGCGAGCACCCCGAGGAGCTCACGCGTCAGATGCTGCGCCGCAAGGTCACGGCCACCCAGAGCATCTCGTACGAGACCCTTTACCGCTGGCTCACGCCGGGCGAGCTGTTCGAGGGCGTCGAAGGCGGTTGGGGTGAGGACTGGGATTACGCCGATCCGGACAAGTTCACCCCGGGTCACCCGGGCAAGTACGTGTTCAAGGGCCGCAGCCCGCTGGAACCCGGCGACGTCATGCCGGCGGACGATCGCGAGCCGGCGCTGTCCGGTGCCCGCGGCGGCGAGCGCGGTACCGAGTCCGCCACGCCGCGCACGAGCGGGCCGTCCGCGGGGCAGGCCTCCGAGGCGAACCCCGGGCAGTCCACCGCGGGCACGAGCCGGCGTCCCGAGGGGCAGCCTGGCAACGCGGCCGGTGCCCAGCACACGACGAGCGACCCGTCCCCGGACTCCGATCACGTGGACCCCTCCGACGACTCACGCACCCGCAACCCCGGGCTCGCCTGAGCCCGAGGGATACCATGTGAGGCGGTGCCGCGACAGCGCGGCACCGCCTCACGTCGTCAGTGCCCCCCTGTACAGGATTGAGAGAGCCTTGCGAGAATTCACGGCACGTTTTGCCACCGATCAGGAAATCGCCGAGTGGGACTCCCACGTCACGGCCAACCCCTCGGGCGGCAACCTGTTGCAGTCGGAGGCGTTCGCGCTGGTCAAGAAGGACCACGGGTGGAAGCCGCAGTACGTGGTGTACGAACCCACGGACGGTTCGCAGCCCAGTTACAACCTGGTGCTCGAGAAGTCCGTGCCCGCCCTGGGCAGGCTGTGGTACATGATCAAGGGCCCGGACGTGGCGAGCGTGGACGACATCCCCGGCATCGTGGCGGCCAACGAGCGCTTCGTGGCGGGTCCCGCGCGCGGCGTGTTCGCGATCAAGTACGAACCCGAGATCGTGGCCTCCGACTACGCCGCGGGCGTGATGGCGCGCAGTGGACTCGTGAAGTCCTTCGAGATTCAGCCCAATGACTCCACCGCCGTGCTGGACACGCACATGGACGAGAAGGCCCTGCTCAAGTCCCTGCACTCGCGGGGTCGCAACGCGGTGCGCCGTGCGACCCGCGAGGGCTGCGAGGTGGACCAGGTCCCGCTCACGGAGGAGAACATGCGCGCGATGTACGCGCTCATGGATTCCGTGGGTCAGGGTCACGCCAAGGTGACCCTGCGTTCCTACGAGTACTACCGGGCGTTCTGGAACAATTTCGCCGATCGCGGTCAGGGCCGGCTCTACTTCACGTACGAGGACGGCAAGCCCTCGGTGGGTGCCTACGTGATCTCCTACGGGCGCAAGGGCACCTACAAGGACGGCGGTTCCAAGCCGCGGCGCAAGCAGTACGGGGACTCGCACCTCGTGCAGTGGAGCGCCATTACGGACCTGAAGCAGGACCACGAGATCACCCAGTACGACTTCTGCGGGACCCCGCCCTCCGACCAGCTCAAGAACAAGGAGCACCCCTACTACGGTCTGGGGTTGTTCAAGACGAGCTTCACCAAGACTGTCGTGGATTACGTGGGCGTTTGGGATCAGCCACTCAGCCGCGCGAAATATGCTGTGTGGAACAACGTGGCGGAGAAGGTACAGCGCCAGTTGTGGGTGCGCCGCACGGGTCAGCCCTTCTACTGATCGGCGGCCGCGGCCCCTCCACCCGGCCCCCGCTCGCCCGCAGGCGCGAGGACGTGGGCGAGCACGGGCGCGCGAGCGGATGCGTGTGGGCCGGCACCCCAGCACACAGGAGTCGAACAGTGCCTGCGGCGGCAGGGAAGGGTGATCCCACGTGAGCGTGAGCGAGCAATTGACGCGTCTGGCGCGCCAGGGCTACCCGTCCTCGGGTGAGAGCACGGGCCCGTACGCGGTGGACGGTGAACCGTTCGGTCCCGCCGGGGACACCGCGCTGCGCGACGCCGTGCAGCACACGAGTCCGCGGCGTCGTACGCGTTACGCACCGCGCCCCACCGAGGAACAGGCCGCCCGGGCGGAACTGCGTAGCGCGCCCGTGCACACCGACACCCGGACGACGTCGCAGCTGCGGGTCCCCGGCGTCCGTCCCCGCAGCGCCGGGCACGGTCCCGCGAACGGCACCGGAACGCCGCAGGTCTCCTCCCTGCCCGTCCTCACACCGGGCCAGATCGCCGCCGACCGCGCGGGCCAGGGGCACCGGGCGGCGGTTCCCGCGGCATTGACCGAACCCATCGGCAGCCCGTCCCGGCGTGGCACCGCCCCCGCGAGCTCACCCGTGGAGCGCCCGGAAACCGTGGCGCACGAGCCGGCGCCCGCGACCACCGCGATCTCGCGGGGCGTGTACCCGGCCACCCGGGTCAAACCGTCGCGGGCACCCAAGGCACTGTTGCGCTCCCTCGTGCAGGGGGACGCCGCGCCCACCGCGCCCATGCGTGTGGTGGACCGGCTCACCGCCACACCGTTCCAGCACCTGCGCAAGTTCGGGGACAGCACGGACCGCCAGGCCCGGCGCACCCTGAACTTCGCGCTGCGCCTGGCCGAGACCATGTTCCACTACGGCGCGGACGCGCTGGACGTGGAGAACGCGATCATCGCGGTGTGCGCCACGTACGGGGTGGAGAACCTGGACGTGGACATCACCAACCAGTCGGTGACCATCAACTACGTCGCGGAGACCACGGCCACGGGCAAACTCACCGCCGCCGGCGAGGCCCTGCGGCGGGTCACCGAGGACACCGGTTCCTCCGCCCACCCCGCGACCGCCCTGGCGGGCACACCCGGGACCACGGGGGAGCAGCGCGGGAGCTCCGCGCCGCGCACCGGCCAGGACCCGTGGGGCGATTCTTCGACCTCGAGCCACACCGTGATGCGCGTGGTGCGTTCGTGGACCGACAACTACTCGGGTCTCGCGGACTCCCATCAGCTCGTGACCCGGATCATCGAGGGCAACACGCCCCTGCGGGACGCCGAACGGGAGCTCGCCCGGATCAACGCCCGGCCCAAGCCCTACCCCAAGTGGGTCGTGTGGCTCGCCACGGTGATCGCGGCGGGGACCATCACGCTGGCGATCGGCGGCAGCCCGGCCGGTGCGCTCGTGGCCGTGGTCTCCTCCGTGGTGGTGCAGTCCGTCACGGCGAAACTGGGGGCGTGGCGGATCCCGGAGTTCTTCTCCCTCGCGGCCAACGCCCTGGTGGTCACGCTCGGTGCCCTGTTGATCTCGGCGGTGGGGGTCGAGGTGTCCCCGCCCAGGGTCATCGCCGGTGGGATCATCATGTTGTTGCCCACCACCCGCATGGTCTCCACGATGCAGGACGCGATCAACGGTTTTCCCGTGACCGCGGCCGGACGACTACTGTCCACCGCCATGGCGTTCCTGGGGATCGTGGCCGGGATCGCCCTGGGGATCACCTTGTCGGCGCACCTGGGGGTCCCACGGATTGACGTTTCCCAGTCCGGGTTCACACCCGCGGCAGCCATGACCAACACGGTGTTCATGCTGATCTCCACCGCTCTGATCGCGATCACCATGCAGGCGAAGCCGCGTCACCTGCTGCCCGCCGTAGCCGCGGCCCTCGTGGGCCTCGGTTTTTACCACGGCATCGGTAGCTTCGATCCCAGCACACGATTGGCCACGGGCATGGGGGCTGTGGCGAGCGGTTGCGTGGCCGCGCTGCTCGCGGCGAGGGCCAAGATCCC
This sequence comes from Kocuria sp. CPCC 205261, assembly GCF_040981025.1. NCBI lineage: Bacteria > Bacillati > Actinomycetota > Actinomycetes > Micrococcales > Micrococcaceae > Kocuria > Kocuria sp. CPCC 205261. The sequence continues at coordinate 33,571 of NZ_JAVKPU010000007.1, forward strand.
GCAGGCGATCCTCGCGATCCCCGCGATGACCTACCTGCTGCCCGGGTTGAGCCTGTTCCGCGGAATGTACGCGATCACCGTGGAGAACGAGACCACGGGGGACGGCATCACGGGACTCGTCAACGCCATGGTGTCCATCGTGCTGCTCGCGGCGGGCGTGGTGCTCGCCAAGTACCTCATGCGCCCGTTCATCGAGCGGATGCAGTACCTCTCCCAGCGGCGCAACCGCCGCCGCTGACCGGTCAGAGGATCTTGCCCACGGGCAGCTTCTTCTCCGCCTGGAACGTCTCCTCGGCCCGCCCGGCCGCCCAGTACCCGGACAGGGATACCTGCGAACGCTCGAGCCCGCGGACGTCGAGCAGTTCCTTCCGGGCAGCCTTCATGGCCTCGCGCTCGCCGTGCACGAACGCCTGCACCCCCGCGGTGTCCTCGGGCCACGCGGCGTTCGCGAGTCCCGTCACGAGGGCGCGCTCACCGTCCCGCTGAGCGGCGCGGTGCACCCAGCGCACCCGGACGCCCTCGGGGATCGCGAGGTCGGTGAGGTCGAGTTCGTGGGAGGCGTCCTCGACCTCCAGGAAGGCTTCTCCGCGCGCCGAGGCGGGCAGCGCCTCGAGGTTCGCGAGCACGGCGGGGACGGCGGCGTCGTCGCCAGCGAAGACGCTCCACGCGGCGGCCGGATCCGGGAGCCACTTGCCGCCCGGGCCGAGCGCCACGATCCGGTCGCCGGGGGACGCGGCATCCGCCCACGGCCCCGCATAGCCTTCGGTGCCGTGCAGGGCGACGTCGATCCATACGGTCTCGGCGTCGGGTTCCGTGTGGCGCAGGGTCATGTGCCGCGTGACGGGCTGGTCCTGGGGTGCGGCGTTTTCGCGCGCGGCCCAGTAGTCGGGGAACGCGCCGGGCGCGGTCGCCGCGAGCGTGGCTGCGGAGAAGAAGACGAGCTTGACGTACTTCTCCGGCGCCTCCATGTCCTGGAACTGCTCGGCGTTCTCGATCCTGCACACCACGCGCACCATGCCCGGGGAGAGCTGAATCCGGTCCGTAACCGTGAGGTTGAGCTGGGGTTTGCGGGGTCGCGCCGGAGTTTGTGCCATGCGTCCAGCGTAGGTGCTGCTACGCGGGCAGTTCCCACGAGACGGGCTGGGCGCCCTGTTGTTGCAGCAGCTCGTTGGCGCGGGAGAACGGGCGGGAACCGAAGAACCCCCGGGACGCGGACAACGGGGACGGGTGCACCGATTCCACGGTGGGCGCCCCACCCAGCCAGTTCTTGGTGCCGCGGGCGTCGCGACCCCACAGGATGCCGACGAGGGGTTGCTCGCGCGCCCCGAGCGCGCGGATCGCGCACTCCGTGACCGCTTCCCAGCCCTTGCCCCGGTGGGACGCGGGGGAGCCCGCGCGCACCGTGAGGACCCTGTTGAGCAGCATGACGCCCTGCTCGGCCCACGAGGACAGGTCCCCGTGCGCGGGCGGCGTGATCCCCAGATCGGAGTGCAGTTCCTTGTAGATGTTCTGCAGGGACCGCGGGATCGGGCGCACGTCCGGGGCCACCGAGAACGAGAGGCCCATCGCGTGGCCCGGGGTGGGGTAGGGGTCCTGGCCCACGATCAACACCTTGACCGCGGACATCGGCTCGCGAAGCGCGCGGAAGATGTGGTCCCCAGCGGGCAGGGTGTGGTGGCCCTCGGCGTGTTCGGCGCGCAGGAACTCGCCCACGGCCCGGATCTGCGGCTCCACGGGCTGCAAGGCACGGGCCCACTCCTCGTTCATGATCTCGTGCAACGGGGGCGGGGTGTTCACGGTGCGACCTCCAGGGCGTGCGGCCTCCGGGTGCCGCCCGGAGCGTTAGGGTTGAGCCCATGTCTACCACGGGCGACGGCCTCGACGAGCTCGACCGGGCCATCCTGGACCTGGAGTCCGAGCACTGGAAGTACCGCGGCGCCAAGGAGTCCGCGATCCGCTCCCGCCTGGGGTTGAGCCCCGTGCACTACTACCAACGGCTCAACGCCCTGATCTCCTCAGAGGCCGCCGCGCGCCACGCCCCCATGCTGATCTCCCGGTTGCGCCGCGCGCGCAATCGCTGAGTGGGTCCCCGGGTGCGCGTGGGATAGTGGGCAGCGCACCGCGGACCCCTGACCGCCGCGGGTCCGGCAGGCGGGGCGCACGCCGTCCCACGGTCCCGGCACCCGCGGGTCGGCGCCCCCGATCCCGCCGTTCGTTGAGGAGAGCCACAGCATGAGCGAGTACCCCCGTGACGAGTTCGACGACGTCCCCGAGGACGGCGCCCGGCAGGGTGCCCACCGGGGCCATAACCCGAACGCCCGAGCGGGGTCCCGGGGCAAGTTCCTGGCGATCCTCGTGACCGGTGTGCTCGCCCTCGTCCTGGGGGCGGTGGCCTTCGTGAACGCCCCGCGCACGGCCCAGGAAGCGCTCGCCCTCCCCGCCGCAGCCGTTGCGGTGTCCGCGGACGACGACGCCGCGGCCGGTGCCTCCGCGGTGGGTGCCGTGGCGCTCGGGACGGCCGCGAGCGACGTCGTGCCCGGAGCCCCCGCGGCCGCCTGAGCCGCCCGTTCAGCCGGGGACGAAACCTGAGTCCACTGGACGCAGGGCGTTTGCGGTTCCGGCATGACGAGTGCCACTATGGGATTAGCACTCAGTCGCGTGGACTGCTAACCGGGTCCGGTGGTGGTCGCGCGGCGGACGAGTGACATCACGGTGAGGTGGTTGCGGCGCGGTGAGGATCGCGGCGCGGCACCGTCCGTCGCGGGCATCGTGATGACAAGTCTTGTTTGTCAACCGTCCAGGAGGGACGAAACACATGGCAAAGATGATCGCATTCGACGAAGAAGCCCGCCGCGGCCTCGAGCGGGGCCTGAACACCCTCGCGGACGCCGTCAAGGTCACCCTCGGCCCGCGCGGACGCAACGTGGTCCTCGAGAAGTCCTGGGGCGCCCCCACGATCACCAACGACGGCGTGTCCATCGCCAAGGAGATCGAGCTCGAGGAGCCGTACGAGAAGATCGGCGCCGAGCTCGTCAAGGAGGTCGCCAAGAAGACCGACGACGTCGCCGGTGACGGCACCACCACAGCCACGGTGTTGGCCCAGGCCCTCGTGAAGGAGGGCCTGCGCAACGTGGCCGCCGGTGCGGACCCGCTGTCCCTCAAGCGTGGCATCGAGAAGGCCGTGGCCGCCGTGACCGAGCAGCTGCTGTCCTCCGCCAAGGAGATCGAGACCGAGGAGGAGATCGCCGCGACCGCGTCCATCTCCGCCGCGGACCCGGAGATCGGCAAGCTCATCGCCGAGGCCATGGAGAAGGTCGGCAAGGAAGGTGTCATCACCGTCGAGGAGTCCAACACCTTCGGGCTGGACCTCGAGCTGACCGAGGGTATGCGCTTCGACAAGGGCTACCTCTCCGGTTACTTCGTGACCGACGCCGACCGTCAGGAAGCCGTCCTCGAGGACCCCTACATCCTGATCGTCAACTCCAAGATCTCCGCCGTGAAGGACCTGGTCCCCGTACTCGAGAAGATCATGCAGGCCGGCAAGCCGCTGCTGATCATCGCCGAGGACGTGGACGGCGAAGCGCTCGCCATGCTCGTGCTGAACAAGATGCGCGGTGCCGTGAAGTCCGTGGCCGTCAAGGCTCCCGGTTTCGGTGACCGCCGCAAGGCGCAGCTTGCGGACATCGCGATCCTCACCGGCGGCCAGGTCATCACCGAAGAGGTGGGCCTGTCGCTCGAGTCCGCCACGATCGACCTGCTGGGCCAGGCCCGCAAGGTCGTGGTGACCAAGGACGAGACCACCATCGTGGACGGCGCCGGTACGCAGGAGGAGATCGAGGGTCGCGTGGCCCAGATCCGCGCGGAGATCAACAACTCCGACTCCGACTACGACCGCGAGAAGCTGCAAGAGCGCCTGGCCAAGCTGGCCGGCGGAGTGGCCGTCCTCAAGGCGGGTGCCGCCACCGAGGTCGAGCTCAAGGAGCGCAAGCACCGCATCGAGGATGCCGTGCGCAACGCCAAGGCCGCCGTGGAGGAGGGCATCGTCGCCGGTGGTGGCGTGGCCCTGATCCAGGCCGGTGCCAAGGTCTTCGAGTCCCTCGGGCTGTCCGGGGACGAGGCGACCGGTGCCAACATCGTCAAGGTCGCGATCGACGCGCCGCTCAAGCAGATCGCGCTGAACGCCGGTCTCGAGCCGGGCGTGGTTGTGGACAAGGTGCGCGGGCTCGAGACCGGTTGGGGCCTCAACGCCGCCACCGGCGAGTACGAGGACCTCATGGCCGCGGGCATCAACGACCCCGTTAAGGTGACCCGTTCCGCCCTGCAGAACGCGGCGTCCATCGCCGGGCTGTTCCTGACTACCGAAGCCGTGGTCGCGGACAAGCCCGAGCCCGAGGCCGCCGGTGCGGGCGCGGGTGCCGATCCCATGGGTGGCATGGGCGGCATGATGTGATCTCGCTCTTCTGAGTGAGTTCCGCCCGCTACACGGGCGGACATTGCGAGAACCCCGGGGACACGTGCTGTCCCCGGGGTTCTCGCATCTCCGGGAGTGCTCGCGCACCCGGGTGCTCTTCGCGCGCCCGGGTGGTGGCCCCGGGGCGGTCCGCTGAACCGCGGGCCAATGCGGGACCGGGCGATCGCCTGCCAGCGGCGGTGGTTCAACGTGTCGGGAGGTTTTGCGAGGATGAGCGCATGACGATCATCGCTTCCGCGGACGGCTCCGCACTCGGCAACCCCGGACCCGCGGGGTGGGCCTGGTACATCGATCCCACCTCGTGGCGCGCGGGGGGTTGGGCCCACGGGACCAACAACATGGGCGAGCTCACCGCGGTGCTCGATCTGCTCCGCTCCACCCGGCACCGCGCGGACGAACCGCTGCGGGTGCTGTGCGACAGCCAGTACGTGATCAACTCGGTCACCAAGTGGATGCCGGGCTGGAAGAAGAAGGGCTGGAAGAAGCGCGACGGCAAACCCGTGCTCAACGTGGAGATCATGAAGGCGCTGGACCGCGAGCTCTCCGGTCGGGACGTCAGCTTCGAGTGGGTCAAGGGGCACGCGGGTCACGAGCTCAACGAGGCCGCGGACGAGCGCGCCCGCGCCATGGCCACGGCCTACCAGTCCGGCACCGCGCCGGAGGACATGCCCGCGGGGCCGGGCTTCCGGGACGACGCGGGCCGCGGAATCGAGGCGGGAGACGTGGAACCGGATCTTTTCTCCGCGTGGGCCTCCTCGGAGGACCTCTCGGCGGGTCACGCTGGGTCCACGGACTCCACGGACTCCACGGACTCCACGGACTCCACGGACTCCCCGGATTCCGGCGGCACCCCCGAGCATCTCATCTCGGACGCGGTCTCGCGTGAGGCCACGGTCCTCGGCCGCGGGAATGCTCCCGGTGGACCGGGGGAGTCCCTGCACCCCGACCTGGTGTGCGTGGACCGGCGAGGTGCCACGGCAGCCCCCGAGTCCGTGCTGAGCATCGTCGAAGCGGCAGGGTGCGAGCCCCGGGAGCTGCGGGTCACGGCCCTGGGCGCGCATGCCTACCACGTGAGCTACCGGCTCGAGGAGACATCCGTCGTGACCCGGCGCAGTTCCGTGTGGGTCCGCGAGGACCAGCACCACGACATGGGCCCATGGCTACTGCGGTACCACCAGGTCACGGCGGAGGTCTGAGCCCGGGCTCACCCGGCGAACATCCGCGCGTTCGCGGCCTCGGTCTCGGCGTACTGGGTGCCCGCGGTCGCGAGCGCCTGGTTGATCTGGGCCACGGCCTGTTCCATCTGGGCCTGCGCGGAGCGCCAGGAGTGGAAGGCCTCCTGGAAGCTGGCCGAGGCGGTGCCGGTCCACGAGGCCTGGAGATCGGCGAGCGTGGCGCTCATGCCGTTGACCTCGGAGCTGAGCCGTTCGATGTGCCCGTGGGCCTGCTGAGACTTGGCGGCAATGGTGTCACTGTCCACGACGAAGTGGGCCATGGTGTTTCCTCCCTGGAGCGGATGCGGTGGCCGGTGGGTTGCCGGGCCCGATCCACGCTAGGCAGCTCGTGCCGCGCAACGCCTCGGAGAGGGAGGGGATGGGGACTCAGGCGTCCTCGGAGTCCTCGTCCACAGGTTTCGTGTGGGGGATCCGCACGGTGAAGGTCGCCCCGCCGCCGTCGGTCTCCTCGAGTTTCACCGCGCCGTCGTGCTGGGCGATGATCGCGGCCACGATGGACAGGCCCAGCCCCGTGCCGCCGGTCTCGCGGGTGCGGGAGGAATCCGCGCGGTAGAAGCGTTCGAAGACGCGCTCGGCGTCCTCCCGGTCGATACCGGGCCCGTGGTCGCGCACCTGCAGTACGGAGGTGAACCCGCCGTCCACGGCACTCTCCAGACCCACCGCAAGTTCGAGCGGCGATCCCGCGGGGGTGTAGCGCAGGGCGTTGGTGATCAGATTGGCCACGACCTGGCGCAGCTTGGACTCGTCCCCGTGCACCCACGCGGCCTCGGGCTGGGAGTCGTGCAGCCCCACGACCCGCACCGTGCGGTCCGGTGCCGTGGCGTGGGCGTCGGACGCGGCGTCGTACGCCAGGTGCAAGAGGTCCACTGGTCGAGTGGTGGCGACCCGGCGTTCGTCCAACCGGGCCAGGGTCAGCAGGTCCTCCACGAGCTGGGTCATCCGCTTGGACTCGGACTCGATGCGTTCCATGGCCTTGCCCACGTCCTCGGGCGTCTGCAGCGCGCCGTGGCGGTACAACTCCGAGTACCCGCGGATCGACACCAGGGGGGTGCGCAGCTCGTGGGAGGCGTCCGCGACGAACCGCCGCAGTTTGATCTCGGAGCGGGTGCGGGCGTCGAACGCGTCCTCGATGTGGCCGAGCATCGCGTTGAGCGAGCCCGAGAGCTGTCCGATCTCGGTCTGGGGGTTGTAACCCTCCATGCGCTGGGAGAGGTCCCCCTCCGCGATCCGGGCGGCCGTGGCCTCGACCTGCCGCAACGGTTGGAACGCCCGGGTGACCATGACCCAGCCCACGGTCATGGCCGCGAGCAGGGTGGCCAGGCCGAAGCTGAACGTCAGCAACCCCACGCCGGAGATGATCGCGTTGGTGCGGTCCAGGGGTTCGGCCACGACCACGGACATGTCGAACGCCGTGAGCTTGGTGGGCACCACCCGCCACTTGCGCTCGGGGACGCCCACGGATCCCACGGTCTCCGCCTGGCCGTCGTGGGCCATGACGTAGTCCAGGGTCATCCCGCTGAGATCTGGACTCGAGCTGTCCGGGGACGTGCCGGTACCGCTGCGAGCGCTCGCCACCACGTTGCCGTTCTGATCCAGCAGGTACCCCGAATTGGGCACCGGTGTGGTCACGTCACCCTGCAGCGCTCCCGTGAGCACCGGGGCCACGGTGTTCACGGATCCGCGCAGTTCCTGGTCCATGCTGGTCACGAGCGAGTCGCGCAGCACGGACACGGCCACGAGCGTGGTCACCGAGATGCTGATGGCCAGCAACAGCCCCGTGAGGGCCATCAGCTGGGAACGCAGGGATGCGGAGCGGAACCGGCGGGTGAGGACGTTCAACGGTTCAGTGGCGCTTGTCCGCCGAGCGCAAGAGGTAACCCACGCCGCGCTTGGTGTGGATCAGGGACGGCTGCTCGGGGTCGTTGTCGATCTTGCGGCGCAGGTAGGAGATGTAGGACTCCACGATGGAGGCGTCCCCGTTGAAGTCGTACTCCCACACGTGGTCCAGGATCTGGGCCTTGGACAGCACCCGGTTGGGGTTGAGCATGAGGTAGCGCAGCAGCTTGAACTCGGTGGGGGACAGGTCGATCTCGCGCCCGCCGCGGAAGACCTCGTGGGCGTCGTCGTCCAGGACCAGGTCGTCCACGCGCAGCCGGGAGTCCTCCTCCTCGAGCGGCTGGGTGCGGCGCAACACGGCGCGGATGCGGGCGACGACCTCGTCCAGGCTGAACGGCTTTGTCACGTAGTCGTCACCGCCCACGGTCAGGCCGGCGACCTTGTCGTCGGTGTCGTCCTTGGCGGTGAGGAACAGGATGGGGAAGTGGCGTCCGGCGGCGCGCAGCTTGCGGGTCACGGAGAATCCGTCGATGTCCGGGAGCATGACGTCCAGCACGGCGAGGTCCGGGTCCTCGGCCTCGGCCTTGAGCAGGGCGTCCCGGCCGTTCGCCGCGGTGACCACTTCGAAGCCCGCGAATCGCAGGGAGGTGGCCAGCAGTTCCAGGATGTTGGGTTCGTCGTCGACGACGAGCAGTTTCGCTTCGGGTGTTTTCGTGTTCACGCCCGTCAGTATCTCCGAGTTTCCTGAATGGATTCTGTTCTCGGGCCGTCCGTTATCTGGAAGGACGGCGACGCCGCTGCGCGCGCCTCAGCGGGCTGAGCGCCGTCGCGCGCCCCGCAACAGTTCCACGCACATCAGCAGGAAGGCCACGGGGAGGAAGATCGCGGGGAAGACCGTGAACCCGCCCCAGATCACGTGCCCGCCGGCGGCCGCCACGAGCACCGCCACCAGCGACAGCACGCACACGAACGCGAGGACCAGTGTGACGACGAGCAGGGGGGACATGCCCCGGTGAGGGCTCGGAGAGGTGCGGCCGGATGCGGTGGGAACGGTGGGTTCGGACATGGTCCTCACGGTAGCAAGGACCGGTTACGCGGTGGGTTGAATCCGGGCCCGGGGCGATCGTGAGGGGGCTAAACTATTGACTTCGCGAGCCGCCCGCGTTCCCGTCGGTGGCCGCGCAGACACGGCGACGAGAGACTGAGGTGATCCGCGTGCCCACGGGCAAGGTCAAGTGGTTCGACGCAGACAAGGGTTTCGGCTTCCTGGCCACCGACGACGGCCAGGAAGTGTTCCTGCATTCGTCCGCCCTGCCCAAGGGGGTCACCACGGTCAAGCCCGGGACCCGCATGGATTTCGGGATCGCGGACGGCAAGCGCGGTGCGCAGGCCCTGTCCGCGACCTTACTGAGCAAGCCGCAGTCCGTGGCTCGCAACACGCGCAAGCCCCCCGAGGAGATGGCCGTGCTCACCGAGGACCTCATCCGGTTGTTGGACGGGATGTCCAACGGACTGCGCCGGGGGCGCTACCCGGACCGCGTGCACGGCAAGAAGATCGCGACCATCCTGCGCACCGTGGCGGATGAGCTCGATGTCTGAGACCACCGCGGAGACCGCTCCGCAGCGACCCACGGGGCGTACACGCACACCCAAGCAGGACCCGGTGCTTACGGGCGCGGTGGATCTCGCGCGGGAGGCCGTGCTGGCCCCCGTGGCGGACGCGTCCTCGGTGGGGGAACACCTCGGTGTCACCGTGCACGAGGACCGGCTGCTGACCCACCTCTTCGACTGTCGCCTGGCTGGCTACCCCGGCTGGGCGTGGTACGCGACCGTGGCCCGGGCCCCGCGCAGCAAGCACGTGACCGTGTGCGAGACCGGCCTCGTGGCGGGTCCTGATTCCCTCCTGGCCCCGGACTGGGTGCCGTGGGAGGAGCGGATGCAGGAGCAGGAGGCGCAGGACGAGCACGACTCCCCGGCGGAGGGGGACGAGCACCCGGGCGACGGGCGGGACTCCGCCGACGCCGAGCACGCCGGTGACGGTGACACCGCACCCGCCGAGGAGACCTCCACCGATGGGGAGACCTCCCGCACCGAGGACGAGTCCGCTGCATCGGAAGACGCCGAGGACGGCTCAGCATCGTAGGCAGCGGACCGGGCGCCGCCCCCGGGACCCCGCCGCCGGCGGTCCCGGAGTCGGGGATGTTCCGGTCCCTGCGCATCCGTAACTACCGTCTGTGGTTCACGGGTGCGCTCGTGTCCAACGTGGGTACGTGGATGCAGCGCACCGCCCAGTCATGGCTCGTGTTCGATGAACTGACCGATCACGACGCCACGGCCATGGGCGTGGTGATGGCCCTGCAGTTCGTTCCGCAATTGCTGCTCGCCCCCTACGCGGGGGTGCTCGCGGACCGCTACGACCGGCGCCGGATCCTTGTGATCACGCAGGGTGTCATGGCGCTGCTGGCCCTGGGGTTGGGCATCCTGTTGCTCCTGGACGTCGCGCAGTTGCCCACCGTGTACGCGTTCGCGCTAGGCCTGGGGATCGTCGCGACGTTCGACGCCCCCGTCCGGCAGACGTTCGTCTCGGAGATGGTCCCGGACACCCACGTGTCCAACGCAGTGGCCCTGAATTCCACATCGTTCAACTCGGCGCGGTTGATCGGTCCCGCGGTCGCCGGTGTGCTGGTCGCCGCCGTGGGTACGGGGTGGGTCTTCATGATCAACACCCTCACGTTCGCCGCGATGATCTGCGCGATCGTGCTGATCGACGCCGCCAAGTTGCGTCCCGCTCCACGCGCGCGGCGGGCACGCGGGCAGATCCGGGAGGGCATCGGCTATGTGCTCCACCGCCCGGACCTCGTGGCGGTCATGAGCACGATCTTCATGATCGGCACGTTCGGGATGAACTTCGCCGTGTTCCTCGCGGCCATGGGCGGTTCCGTGTTCGGGCGCGGCTCCGAGGAGTTCGGCGTCCTCAACTCGATCCTGGCAGTAGGCACCCTGACCGGGGCGTTGCTCTCCGCCCGCCGCGCGCGGGCGCGGTTGCGCTACATCTTCTTAGGCTGCGTGGCCTTCGCGATCACGTGCCTGGGTGCGGCCACCGCCCCCACGCTGTGGGTTTTCGCGCTGTGGCTGATCCCGTGCGGCATCGCGTCGCTCACGATCATGACCACCGCCAACGCCTATGTCCAGACGACCACCGCACCCGCGATGCGCGGGCGCGTGATGAGTCTCTACATGGCCATCTTTATGGGCGGTACGCCGATCGGCGCACCCACCGTGGGGTGGCTGACCGACACGCTCGGGGCGCGGTGGGGCATGGGTGCGGCGGTGCTCGCCGGGGTCGTGGGCGCGCTGATCGGCGCGTGCTTCGCGTGGCGACTGCGCCGGGAACGGCAGCTCGCGACGTCGTCCACGGCGGCGCCGGGGACGACGTCGCGCGGCTGAGTCCGCTCAGTCCAGGCCGTTCGCCACGGTCCAGTCGATGCACTCCAACAGGGCGCGGACGTCCTCCGACGGTACGGAGACGAACGTGGCGATCCGCAACTGGTTGCGCCCGAGCTTGCGGTACGGCTCAACGTCCACCACGCCGTTCGCGCGCAGGACGGCCGCGATCCGGGCGGCGTCCACCGCGTCGTCGAAGTCCACCGTGCACACCACGGGGGAGCGGTGCTCGGCCAGCGTGACGAACGGGGCGGCGACGTCGCTGCGTTGCGCCCAGTCGTAGACGAGCCCCGAGGTCTCGGCCGTGCGGCGGGATGCCCAGTCCAGACCGCCCTGGGCGTTGAGCCAGCCCGCCTGCTCGTTGAGCATCACGAGCCCCGCGAGTGCGGGGGTGTTGTAGGTCTGGTGCTTGCGGGAGTTCTCCACGGCCGTGGCAAGGGACAGCACGTCCGGGATCCAGCGACCGGACGCGGCGATGCGCTCGACCCGCTCGAGCGCGGCGGGGGAGAAGGCGGCGAACCAGATCCCACCGTCACTGCCGAAGTTCTTCTGCGGGGAGAAGTAGTAGACATCGGTCTCAGAGAGGTCGACCGCCATCCCACCCGCGGCGGACGTCGCGTCGATGACCGTCAGAGCGCCGTCGTCCGCGTGAACGCGCTGTACGGGCATGGCGACGCCGGTGGAGGTCTCGTTCTGGGGCCACGCGTAGACGTCCACCCCGGGCGCCACGCGAGGCCCCTCGGGGCGCGAACCGGCCGGGGCCTCGATGACCACGGAGGATTCGAGGAACGGTGCGCGATCCGTCACGTGCGCGAACTTGGCGCCGAACTCCCCGAAGCTGAGGTGCTCGGCGCGCCGGGACACGAGGCTGAAGGCCGCGCTGTCCCAGAAGGTGCTGGACCCACCGAGACCCAGCACGATCTCGTACCCCTCGGGCAGTGCGAAGAACTCGGCGAGGCGCTCCTGCACCTGCGCTACCAGGTTCTTGACCGGGGCCTGGCGGTGGGACGTACCCAGCAGTGTGCTGCCACCGCGTTCGAGCGCGGCCACCTGCTCGGCCCGCACCCGGGACGGGCCCGCGCCGAAACGGCCATCCGCGGGCAACAGGGACGGGGGGATCACGGGCATGCTGGTCACGAAGGCTCCTCTGGCGGGCGGTCGGGTGTGTCCCCCATTGTGCCCGCCCGGGGAGTCGATGGCGCGTTCGAGACGCCTGCCGCCAGGACACCCACTGGCTATAATTATCCTGAATCATTCAGACTAGGCTGAACGGCAGCCCCCACCGGGGGTCGTTGACCCGCGCGCTGTGGTGCGCAGAAATCTGAGGACGAACCATGAGCGGCGATCTGATCGACACCACCGAAATGTACTTGCGCACGGTGCTGGAGCTGGAGGAAGAGGGGATCACCCCCATGCGAGCCCGCATTGTGGAACGCCTGCACCACTCCGGCCCCACCGTGTCTCAGACCGTCTCCCGCATGGAGCGCGACGGCCTGCTCTCGGTCGCGCCGGACCGCTCCCTGCAACTCACCGAGGCCGGGCGCACCACTGCTGTGTCCGTGATGCGCAAGCACCGGCTCGCCGAACGACTCCTCGCGGACGTGGTGGGCCTGGACATGGCGCACGTCCACGAGGAGGCCTGCCGATGGGAACACGTGATGAGTGAGCGCGTGGAACAGCGGCTCGTGAACCTCCTGGGGGATCCCGAGAACTCCCCGTACGGCACGCCCATCCCGGGGCGGGGCGAGCACCACGGCACCGGTGCCGCGGCCGAGGTCTTCGACGGCCTCACCCTGCTCGAGGTCGCCGGAGCCCAAGACTCCACGGAATACGTGGTCCGGCTGCTGCCGGAAGTGGTGCAGGCGGATCAGGAACTCATCGAGATGCTCAGCTCCGCGGGCATCCTCACGGGCTCCAGGGTCACGGCCGAGATCAACCCCGGGGACGAGAACCGGGTTGTGGTGACCCGGGTCGATTCGGGAGTGTCCCTGGACCTGGACTCCGCCACCGCACGCGCCATTCGGGTGGCCGCCGCCGAGGCCTGATCGCCGCTGCGTCTCTCCGCGGTTGCTTCCGGTGACGTCGGAACGCGACGCGCCGTGATCTTCGAGAAGTTGACCGTGATCTTCCGACTGTGTGGACAATCACGGGTGATCGGCGCGGTTTCGACCTTCGCTCACTGGGTGAGCCCTGTATTACCGCAGGTCAGGAGGCTTTTCCGTGGCGTGGACTTTCGAGCGGGCGGGCGTGCTGAGGCGACCGATTGATATCGACGGTCGTGGTAATCCGCGGTGATTCATAGCGACCGATGCCCGATGCGTGACCGGCTGTAATCAAAACGTGACATTTTCGTTATCCATCCTGTACAGTCATGCCCGTGCCGATCACTGGTCGGATCGCCACTCCCGAGCGTTCGCCGAGTTCTGCCATGCGCTCCGGGACCCGTACACAGAACATCCGCATGGCAGAAGCGGGGGAACCACTTCCGGACTCGTTGCATCAGACGGGTCCTTGGGGTCAAGCCAGCACGGCACCTAGGTGCGTGCGGCCGGATGTCTCCCATCCGAACCCGACAGCTCACCTCGTAGGCGCAGGGAGGAACACACATGTCTTTCATGAAGCAGAACTCTGCCCGGCACCGCGCAGAGACGCAGTCGCACCTCGTGCGTAACACCACAATCGGTACGGTCGTCGCTGGTGCCGCCGTGGTCGGCCTCGCGGCCCCCGCGCAGGCCTCGAGCGGTCCCATCGATCTGGGCTCCACGGCTTCCTACGGCTACCAGGCGTCCACCTCCTCGGTGCAGGCCTACAACGCGTCGTACACCATGCAGACCACCAACACCGTGGGCTCCGCCGCCAGCGTGAGCACCCAGTCGAACCACTCCACGGGTGGTCTGGTGGGCACCGCCTACCAGGGCATCGGCGGCGCGTACGTCTGGGGCGGCGTCGGCTTCAAGGCCTGGGACTGCTCCGGCTTCACCCAGTGGGCCTACGCCCAGAACGGCATCAACCTGCCCCGCACCACCTGGGCCCAGTTCGCCGCTGGCACCCCCACCTCCAACCCGCAGCCCGGCGATCTGGTCTCCCAGAACGGCGGCTCCCACGTGGGGATCTACATCGGCAACGGCCAGATGATCTCCGCTCTCAATCCCTCGCAGGGCACTCAGGTTCACTCCGTGAATGCCATGCAGCTGGATGGTTACTACACCTTCCGGTGACCCGGTGACACCGCGCCCGAGCATGATGCGCGGTCTACACCGAGCCACATTGCGGCCGGGTGTGCTGGCTGGGTCCCCGGACCTCGGCCGGCACACCGCGCCGGAACCACCTGAAAACCGAACGTAATCTCCCGCCCAAATCCGTGCACCGCTGCTGCGTCCTGACGGATGTGCCGGTCACCGCACACCTCCGTGCCCTGGGTGGACACGAACGTGTTAGGAAACCACACGAATGTCGAACGAAACCGCTCCTCACGCCGCCAAGGGCCTCTTCGCGGGTAAGGCCCGCACCGTCGCCGCCGTCGCGGCCTTCTCAGGTCTGGCCCTCGCGACCACCGTGTCCGTGCAGGCCACGCAGAATGCCTCCGAGCAGGCCCCCGCCGCCGCTGTGTCCGAGGCTCCCGCCTCCGATAACACCGTCTCCGCGGAGCCCGCAGCCAAGGCCGACAAGGCCCAGGAGAACGCTGCCAAGGAGCAGAAGGCCGCGAAGACCGAGAAGGCGCAGCCCGCCGCTCAGGCTCCCGCTCAGCCCTCCGTGGTCCAGGCCGCTCCCGTGGCCGACGTGACCCCGCTGCAGGCTCCCGCCGTTCCGGCTGCAGCCCCCACCGTCGTGACCGCTTCCGAGAACGTCACCTCGGTCGCCGAGCAGGCTCCGGTGGCCCAGGGCCGCCACGCCGCTCCCGCCACCGCTCAGACCGTTGCCAAGGAGGCCGCCGCCGAGCAGCGCGCCGCTGTGGCTTCCCCGGTGATCCCGAACTACGCCCCCGCCCAGGGTGCCGCTGCCGCCCAGCCCGCGTCCTACAAGGCTCCGCAGGCCCCGGCCGCTCCGAAGGCGCAGGCTGCCCCCCAGGCTCAGGCCGCCACCCAGGTGACCACGCAGTCCAACACCCAGGCGAAGGCCGAGGCTGCTCCCGCCGCCACCCAGGTGACCACCCAGGCCAAGGCTCAGGCTGCTCCCGCCGCCAAGGCCTCCTCCGTGTCCGGCTCCGCGAAGGGCCAGGCCATCCTGGGTGCCGCCGAGGCTCAGGTCGGTGTGTCCCAGGACTGCACCATGCTGGTGACCAACTCCCTCAAGGCCGTGGGCATCAACCACCACGGCTGGCCGGCCAGCTACAAGTCGCTGGGCACCCAGGTCTCCGCGGACCAGGCCCGCGCCGGTGACATCGCCTACTACGCCAACGGCGGTTCCGGCATGGCTCACGTGGCCATCTACGCCGGTAACGGCCAGGCCATCCACGGCGGTTGGAACGGTAACCAGACCGTGAAGACCAGCGCCTACGTGGGCTCCGGCCCCGAGTTCATCCGCGTCGGCTGAACCGGATCGAGTTCGGCACAGCGCTGATCCGCGCGGCGCCACACCTCGTGTCGAGTCGGGACCGGTTGTGTACCCGATCCCGATGAGAGCGATAGAGAACGTACGGACCCTGTTGACCGCAGGGTCCGTGCGTTTTTTCGTGCCCGGAACCCGGAACTTGGAACCCGGACGTGGACCGGCAGCGGTGATCACTCGGCCCACCTAGCACCCGACCCCCCTTCGTGCAGGCGTCGATCGCGGATCGGCCCCAGCGATCGCGCAGCCCCGGCCCGTAGAATGGACGCCATGCCCTCCGATCTCTCCACCGCCGCACGCACCCCGCAGGACCAGGAATTCACCTACTACGCCGTGGGCATGGTTGCCGGTGCCATCCCGGGGATCGTCGTGGGGTTCATAGTGGCCGCGTTCGTGGGTCACGCCGCCATGTGGTTGTCGGTTTTCGGTGGCGTGGGGATCATCATCGGCCTCGTGGTCGCCACGGTCGTCTTCCGGCGACGCCGCGCGGCCGCCCGGGCAGCCCAGCCCACCTCGCCCGCAGCGCCGGGCGACGACGTCGCCGATCGCCGCAGCTGAGCCCGTCCCACCGGGGACCCGGCACGCCGCTGTCGGCGCTCGTCGCAGACCCACCCACCGGAGAGCCGGGTCGACGTCGCTGGGTATTCGTACGGGTCCGCGTGGCCGTCCAGCCCGGCCCCGAGCTCCACGCGGCGGTGAGTTCTCTCCGTCCCCCGTTACTTCCAATCGACCTCGAAGGCCGGCTCAGGCCGCGATCAGCTGCGTGATCTCCCGTTCCAGGTTCTCCCGGGCGCGGGCCTCCCACAACGTCACCGCACGAGGATCGTGGAACAACGTGTCTTTTTCCAAGAGTCCGCGCAGGATCTCGGCGCGGCCCGCCCTGAACTGCTCGTCCGGGACGTGGGCGTACTCGCGGCGCACCGTGGTCCGATACCGCTCGTACTCGTTCTCGCTGCCGCCCAGCACGGACAGGTCCGCGTCCACGAGTCGACAGGCGTCCACGTCGCTCGGATCCGGGCGGTGGTCCACGGTCACGAGCACGAGCTCCGCCACGCGGCGCCCGATGGCCGCGGGCCACTCCGGGCCTGACAGTCGTTGCCGGGCCAGCTCGGCGGAGTCCCGTTCGTCCTGACCTGCTTGCCCGTCATACACGGCATCGTGGAACCACGCGGCGAGCACGAGCTCCGCGCTCGGGGCGCCGTGGGTGAGCCGGTCGATGCCTTCCAGCACGTTCAGCAGATGCGAAGGCCCGTGGTAGACGCGGTGCGGTTCGCTCCAGCGGCTCAGCAGCTTGGCACCCAGGTCGGGATGCTCGGGGAAGTGGTGCGCCCAGCGGCGCGTGAGGGTCACCGCGAGCTTGGCCGGGCGGCGTCGTGCGGGGACCCGCAGGCCACTGTGGATCAGGACACGGACGAGTTTCTTGCCGTCGACAGCGAGGGCACCCGCGGCCACAGCGTCAGCGTGGCGGTGCGCGGGGACGTCGTAGTGGTCGCGGTCGAAGGCACGTTCCGAGACCCCCAGGCCGCGGGCGAACTCGTGCAGCTCGGCCAGGGAGGTGTCGGAGATCAGGTGCGAGAACACCGTGCCGTGCGCGGGCCATCGGGGTGGATCGATGTAGACGGTCATGGCTCCATTGTGCGCTGTTCCGATGTGCTCTCAACTCGCGGGGGGAACGCGCCGCCGATACAGTGGTGCAGTGTTGCCCCCGTAGCTCAGGGGATAGAGCACGGCTCTCCTAAAGCCGGTGTCGTTGGTTCGAATCCAATCGGGGGCACCGAGGACGTCCCGCCCGATAACGGGCGGGACGTCGTCATTCCCGCAGTGCATTCCCACAACCGGCCGACCCGCCCAGCGAAACCCGCCCGCCCGGTGAGGATGGCCGACCCCGCACGTCAACGGGGATGTATGAGTGGAGTAAAAGCAGCCCGCGGCCCTGAGACCTGCGTCAGCTCAGTGGAATCGCGGCGTGGGGAAGCGCGAGGGGTGTATCCCCGAGCTCAGGCGCGCGGGCGCTGGCCCGGCAGCTTGCCCTCGGAGAAGTCGTCGAGTTTGCGGCGCGTCACGGATACCGCCACGATCACGGCGATCAGCACGAGCAGAGCGAACAACACCCACCGCGCGATCACGAGCCCCGAGGCGAGTGCCACGGCGGACGCGTCCGCGGGGTCGGCCACGGCGGCGTCGAGCACGGTGTTGCCCACCAGGAAGACCACCGCGTAGACCAGGATGACCGCCCAGTACACCCATTTGCGGGCGCGCTGCGGGGTGTTGAGCCCGGTGAACAGCAGCCAGCCCAGGCACATGAGAAGGGGAGTGAAGAGCCCCGTGGTCGCGTGCACGCCCTCGTACTCGGTGCGGCCGTCCGCGCCCAGGCCGCGGGCGAAGTCCGCGAGGTGGCCATGGGAGAAACCGCCGGCCATGAGTTCGGGCGCGGTGACGCCGCCGGCAAGGTTTCCGGAGACACCCTGCAGCACGAGCAGGTGGTAGTAGAGCCATAGCGCGGCACCCACGAAGAACGCGACGCCCACCAGGATCCCGGCCGACGACGCCTTGGTGGGTTCCGCGGCGAGCTCACCGGGGCGCATCTCGTGGACGCTCGCGGGGCGCACTCGGGGTGCACGAGCGGGCGAGGACCCCGCCTTCGCGGAGCCCGCGTTCTCCCCGTACTTCCTGGCCTTCTGCGCTCTGGTCATACCCATGGCCCCATTATCCCTCGGGTTGTACTGTGAATGACTACGGGTACCACGCTCGATGACGAGGTGGTGAACAGGTGCCCCGCGGGCACTGCGGAAGGGTGGTGACGGTCATGGAACTCTCCATCGGCCTGCCGGACGGACTGCTCATGAGCGCGGGTGACGGCACGGAACTCACCCTGTACGAGGCCGATCACACCACGGTCCGGCGCAGGATCAACTGCTCCGTCCTGGAGGGCGCGCGGATCGCGGACATCGTGTGGTCCCACAAGCTCTCCGCCGTGATCGCCGCCGTTCCGGACAAGAACCAGTTGTTCCGCTGGGACCCGTACACCGACGCCCTCCAGGAGTACGGCGGCACGGGTGAGCCCGGCCGCCGGGACGGGAAGATCGCCCAGGCCAAGTTCGCGGCCACGGTCTCGATCACCGAGGCCGGTGACGGCAAGTTGTGGCTCGTGGACAAGGATTCCTCCGCGCTGCGCTACATTGCGATCGATACGGACCGGCCCGACGGCGATCCCCACGTGGTCACGGTCATCGGCCGCCACGGTGCCGGGTACCAGGACGGCCCTGCGGCGGACGCCAAGCTCGCCCGCCCCGAGGACCTGCAGATCCTCTACGACGGTTCCGTGGTGGTCGCGGACACCGGCAACGACGCCATCCGCCATTTGGACCCCTCCGCGGGGGAGGTCTTCACCATTTACGGCGGGCCCGACCAGGACGGGGACGACCTCGACGAAGACGTCGTGCTGCAGGCCCCGGCGCGGGTCACCGTCGCGGATTCGCACCTGTGGGTCGAGGACGCCAACGGGCGCCACCTGTTGGAACCGCGCTACGTGTGATCCGGGGTTGTCCACGGGCCGGTGAGGGCGTCCCCACCGCTGGCTAAACTGGTGCCACCATGGACTTCCTCTCTGACCATCCCCTCCTGTCCGCGGCCTCGGTGCGCTCGGCGAACGCGCCCGACTCGGACGAGTTCTCCCAGCCCACCCCGGCATCCGGGGCTCAACTCGTGGAGGGACTGAACGACCCCCAACGCGCCGCCGTGGAGCACGCGGGTTCCCCGCTGCTCATCGTGGCCGGTGCCGGTTCCGGCAAGACCAGGGTCCTCACGCACCGGATCGCCTACTTGCTGGCCACGGGCCGCGCCCGCCGGGGGGAGATCCTCGCGATCACGTTCACGAACAAGGCCGCCGCGGAGATGCGGGAGCGGATCGTGGATCTCGTGGGGGAGTCCGCGCGCTCCATGTGGATCTCCACGTTCCACTCGCTGTGCGTGCGGATCCTACGCCGCGAGGCCAAGACCCTGGGGCTGTCCACCAACTTCTCCATCTACGACTCCGCGGACTCCCTGCGGTTGATCACCCAGGTGGCCAAGCAGCATGAGTTGGACCCCAAGCGGTTCGCGCCCAAGGCCATCCAGCACAAGATCTCCGCCCTCAAGAACGAGCTCGTGGACGACGAGACCTACCTGGCCCGCGCGAGTTCCTCGGACCCGTTCGAGTCCGCCGTGGCCCGGGTCTACCGGGGCTACACCCAGCGGTTGCGCGCGGCCAACGCCATGGACTTCGACGACCTCATCGGCGAGACCGTGCACATGTTCCGCGCGTTCCCTCAGGTGCTCGAGTACTACCGACGCCGCTTCCGACACGTGCTCGTGGACGAGTACCAGGACACCAACCACGCCCAGTACGCGCTCGTGCGGGAACTCGTGGGAGGCGGTTCCGAGAACCACCCGGATGACTCCGGGATCCCGCTGGCCGAACTCACGGTGGTGGGGGACTCGGACCAGTCCATCTACGCGTTCCGCGGCGCGGACATCCGCAACATCACGGACTTCGAGCGGGACTTTCCCTCCGCACGCACCATCCTGCTGGAACAGAACTACCGCTCCACGCAGAACATCCTCTCCGCGGCCAACTCCGTGATCTCTCAGAACGCGGACCGCCGGGACAAGAAACTGTGGACCGCGGAAGGCGATGGCGCCCCCATCATCGGGTACGCCGCTGAGAACGAACACGAAGAGGCTCGCTTCATCGCGGAGGAGATCGACACGCTACAGGACGAGCACGGGATCCGCCCCGGCGACGTCGCCGTGTTCTACCGCACCAACGCACAATCGCGCTCCCTCGAGGAGATCCTGATGCGCGTGGGATTGCCCTACAAGGTGGTGGGCGGGACCCGCTTCTACGAGCGCAAGGAGATCAAGGACGCCATATCCTACCTGCGCGCGATCGCGAACCCCGCGGACGACATCACCGTGCGGCGCATCATCAACGAGCCCAAGCGAGGGATCGGGGACCGCGCCCAGGGCTCGATCGCGGCGCTCGCCGACCGCGAGGGCATCTCCTTCTCCGAGGCCATGCACCGCTTGGACGAGGCACCCGCCCTGGCCACTCGCTCGGCGAACGCCATCAAGAAGTTCTCCCAGCTCATGGACGATCTCGCGGAACTCGCTCAGGGCGCCTCGGTGACCGCGGTTCTCGAGGCCGTACTCGAACAGTCCGGGTACCTCGAGGCCCTGCGTACGTCCACCGACCCGCAGGACGAGTCCCGTGTGGAGAACCTCGCGGAGCTCGTGGCCGTGGTGCGCGAGTTCGAGAAGGACCACCCGGACGCGGGCCTCGGGGAGTTCCTGGAACACGTGGCCCTCGTGGCGGACGCGGACCAGATCCCCACCCAGCCCGAACCCGAGGGCGGCGCGAGTGCCCAGCAGATCGCGGAGCAGGTCGCGCAAGCGCGTTCCCAGGGGGTCGTGACGCTCATGACCCTGCACACCGCCAAGGGACTCGAGTTCCCGGTCGTGTTCCTCACGGGCATGGAGCACGGGATCTTCCCGCACCAGCGCAGCTTCGCCGACGCCTCGAGCATGGAGGAGGAACGCCGCCTCGCGTACGTGGGGATCACCCGGGCGCGCAAACGGCTGTACCTCACGCGCGCCGAGTCCCGCTCCATGTGGGGGCAGTCCCAATTCAATCCCGCAAGCCCGTTCCTGGACGAGATCCCTTCGCGGTTGATCGAGTGGAAGCGTGAGGGCGCCAGCGCCGCGGGCGGATGGGGTTCGCCCGTGCACGCCGGATTCCAGGCCCGCGATCCGTTGCGCGGTTCCTCGTGGGGTGCGGGCGCCGGATCCGGGGCAAGTTTCCGCAGGCTCTCACCGGCCTCCGCCGGGCGCGTGCAGCCCCAGCGGGAGATTCCTTCCCTCAGCGTGGGGGACACGGTGGAGCACAAGGCGTTCGGCCGCGGTTCCGTGGTCGCCATGGAGGGCTCTGGGGACAAGACGGTCGCCAAGGTGCGCTTCGGTGCGGAGGAGAAGCGGCTCCTATTGCGTTACGCGCCCATGACCAAGGTCTCGTAAGGGGTACGACGCCGCGGCCCCGTCGCGCGCGGTGTCGTGCGGTGCGCCGAAACGCACCGGGTGGCTCGAACCTGCCTGGCGAACCCATCTGGCGGCCCGGCGCAGCCCGGTGTGCTGAGACTCACCCGGATGCTCGAACCGTTCGGGTGGCCCGGCGGGATCGGAGCGCAACCGATCAGGGTTGCTCCCAGGCATGGAGACAGTAGAGGCGGTGATCGCTCAGACGAAGATCAACACGAGCACGGTGAACAGCGTGGTCACGCGCAGGGATTCGCCGGAGCGGACGTGGATCACGCCCAGCAGCACGCAGCTCAACAGGGTGGTCACGGCGGCCGCCTGGCCGCCGGCGAGGAAAGCCACGGCCCCCATCGTGAGGCCCGCCACGAGACCGCCCCACGGGACCCACCGGGACCCCCGGAACGTGAGGACCTCCCGGATGGCACGGTGCGAGTACGCCAGCAGGCCCGCGACCAGGAAACTGCGGCCCACCAGGTAGCAGACCCACGCGACCATCGCGAGCCACCCGAGGGGCCCGTACACGTCGAACAGTTGCAGGTAGCGGTCCAGCGGGGCCAGACCCCACGGCGCCCCGATCAATGCGGGCAGCACGATCGCGAGCACCACGGCCAGGACGAAGCACAACAGGATCTCCCGCCAGCGGCGGTGGTCCACCCCGCCGTCGACGCCGACTCGGCCCGCGGCGGCGTCGTCCCGGCCGTCGACCGCGTCGTCGCGCCCCGCGCCCGTTTCCTCGCTCGGTAACGGATCGACCCCGCGGCGCCGGGACCAGGCCACCAGGGCGCGCGCGAGCAGCACCCACAGTGCCCCGAGACCCACCCATTCCACGACCTGCCAGCCCAGGGGATAGAAGGTGGATACCGAACCCGTGAGGGTCAGGATCGTCCCGCTGACCACCAACTCCAGCCCGAGTGCCACGAACGAGAAGGTGGCCAACGAGGCCATGAACCCCGGGTCCGCCTCGCGGGCGTCCCAGATCTCCGGCAGTCCGATGCGTCGCATGCCCCCAGTCAACCAGCCGCTGCCGTGCGGGCGGGAATCCCGGGCCCGGTCCCGCGGTGTCCGCGGGGGCCGGGTGTGACGCGAATCAAGGGCCCATGGCCTAAAATGCTCGTGAGGGCTCTGTGAGCGCAGTGCTGCGCTTCATCCCCCCACATCAGGTCGCTCCAACCGGGGGTTCCCGGTGCGGAACGACACACCTCGACGCAGAAGGACACTTATCCGTGGACCTGTTTGAGTACCAGGCACGCGACCTGTTCGAGAAGCACGGCGTTCCCGTGCTGGCCGGCATCGTCGCCACTACCCCAGAAGAAGCCAAGGCAGCAGCAGAGAAGATCGGCGGGGTCACCGTCGTCAAGGCACAGGTCAAGGTGGGCGGCCGCGGCAAGGCCGGCGGTGTGAAGGTCGCGAAGTCCGCCGACGAGGCCTACGAGTACGCCCAGCAGATTCTGGGAATGGACATCAAGGGCCACACCGTGCACCGCGTGATGATCGCGCAGGGCGCGGACATCGCCGAGGAATACTACTTCTCCGTCCTGTTGGACCGCGCCAACCGCTCCTACCTGGCCATGTGCTCGGTCGAGGGGGGCATGGAGATCGAGCAGCTCGCCGTGGAGCGCCCGGACGCCCTGGCCCGCGTGGACGTCAACCCCGCGGAGGGCATCACCGAGGCCAAGGCCCGCGAGATCGTGGAGCAGGCCAAGTTCGACGCCGAGACCGCCGAGAAGGTCGTCCCCGTGCTCGTCAAGCTCGGTGAGGTCTACACCAAGGAGGACGCCACCCTGGTGGAGGTCAACCCGCTGGTCAAGACCGGCGACGGCGAGATCCTCGCCCTGGACGGCAAGGTCTCCCTGGACGACAACGCCGAGTTCCGCCACGAGGACCACGCGGCGCTCGCGGACAAGTCCTCCGCGGACCCCCTCGAGGAGAAGGCCAAGGAGAACGACCTCAACTACGTCAAACTCGACGGCGAGGTGGGCATCATCGGCAACGGTGCCGGTCTCGTGATGTCCACCCTGGACGTCGTGGCCTACGCCGGTGAGAAGCACGGCAACGTGAAGCCCGCCAACTTCCTGGACATCGGAGGCGGCGCGTCCGCCGAGGTCATGGCCGCCGGTCTGGACGTGATTCTCAATGACCCGCAGGTCGAGTCCGTGTTCGTCAACGTCTTCGGTGGCATCACCGCGTGCGACGCCGTTGCCAACGGCATCGTGAAGGCGCTGGACATCCTCGGTGACTCCGCCACCAAGCCCATCGTGGTGCGTCTGGACGGCAACAACGTGGAGGAGGGCCGCCAGATCCTGCGCGAGGCCAACCACCCGCTGGTCACCTCCGCGGACACCATGGACTCCGGCGCCGACAAGGCGGCCGAGCTGGCCCACTCCGCCAAGTAATCGCCCACGCGAACAGCTATCAGGAAGAAGACATGTCGATCTTTTTGAACAAGGACTCCAAGGTCATCGTTCAGGGCATCACCGGCGGCGAGGGCACCAAGCACACCGCGCGCATGCTCGCTGCCGGCACGAACGTGCTCGGCGGTGTCAACGCCCGTAAGGCGGGCACCACGGTGAACCACCAGGACAAGGACGGCAACGCCGTCGAACTGCCCGTGTTCGCCAGCGTGAGCGAGGCCGTGCAGGAGACCGGGGCGAACGCGTCGATCGTGTTCGTACCGCCGGCCTTCTGTAAGGACGCCGTGATCGAGGCCATCGACGCCGAGATCCCGCTCGTGGTGGTCATCACAGAGGGTATCCCCGTGCAGGACTCCGCCGAGTTCTGGGCGCACGCCAAGGCGAACACCGGCGCGGACGGCAAGCCAAAGACCCGGATCATCGGCCCTAATTGCCCGGGCATCATCTCCCCCGAGGAGTCGCTGCTGGGGATCACCCCCGCGAACATCACGGGCAAGGGCAAGCTGGGCCTGGTCTCCAAGTCCGGCACGCTGACCTACCAGATGATGTACGAACTGCGGGACCTGGGCTTCACCACGGCCATCGGCATCGGCGGTGACCCGGTCATCGGCACCACGCACATCGACGCCCTCGAGGCCTTCGAGGCGGACCCCGAGACCGAGGCCATCGTGATGATCGGTGAGATCGGCGGCGACGCCGAGGAGCGCGCCGCGGAGTTCATCAAGGCGAACGTAACCAAGCCCGTGGTGGGCTACGTCGCGGGCTTCACCGCTCCCGAGGGCAAGACCATGGGCCACGCCGGCGCCATCGTCTCTGGTTCCTCGGGCACGGCCCAAGCCAAGAAGGAGGCCCTCGAGGCCGCCGGTGTGAAGGTGGGCAAGACCCCGTCGGAGACCGCGCAGCTCATGCGGGAGATCTTCGAGGGCAAGTAAGCCCCTCCCGGCGCTTCGCCGCCGGTGCATCCACGACGACGCCGCTCGCCCACCTCGGTGGAGGAGCGGCGTCGTTCGTCGTGGCGCCGTTCGGACGCGAGTGTCAGCCGGTGAGGGACAGCGGCGCGGTTCGTCGTGGTGCGAGTCGAGCGCCGGCCGGACGGGATGCGGGCGCGCGATGCGGACCGTGACTCAGGCCAGGACGATGGTCCGATTGCCGGAGATCACCACGCGACCCTCCGCGTGCCACTTCACGGCGCGGGACAGGGCCTGGGTCTCCGCCT
This sequence comes from Kocuria sp. CPCC 205261, assembly GCF_040981025.1. Classification (NCBI taxonomy): domain Bacteria; kingdom Bacillati; phylum Actinomycetota; class Actinomycetes; order Micrococcales; family Micrococcaceae; genus Kocuria; species Kocuria sp. CPCC 205261. The sequence continues at coordinate 58,801 of NZ_JAVKPU010000007.1, forward strand.
CGGAACCCACCGCCACGAGGTCCTCCGGGGTGTGCGCGTGATCCACCGGGATCACGCGCTGCGCGATGATCGGACCCTCGTCCAGGTCCGGGGTGACATAGTGGGCGGTGGCCCCGACCATCTTGACCCCGCGCTCGTAGGCCTGGTGGTACGGCTTGGCGCCCTTGAAGGAGGGCAGGAACGAGTGGTGGATGTTGATGCACCGACCCGCGAGCTGTTGCGTGAGCTCGTCCGAGAGGATCTGCATGTAGCGGGCCAGCACCACGAGTTCGGTGTCGTAGGACGCGGCGATCTCGAGCAGTTGCGCCTCGGCCTGCGGCTTGGTGTGCCGGGTGACGGGCACGTGGTGGAACGGCACACCGTAGAAATCCACGAGGGGTTGCAGGTCCGTGTGATTGGACACCACACCCACGATCTCGATGGGCAGCGAGCCCACGCGCGCTCGGTGGAGCAGGTTCACGAGGCAGTGCGAGATCTTGGAGACCATGACGAGCACACGGGTTTTGTGCCGGGCGTCCACCAGACGGAAACGTATGTCGTGCTTCTCGGCCACCGGGCGGAACCCCTCGATCAGGGACTCAGTGGTCACGGTGCCCGGTTCGCTCATGGTGTGGCAGCGGATGAAGAATTCGTCGTTGTGCCGGTCCGAGAAATGCTTGACGTCGAAGATGTCGCAACCCTGCTCCGTGAGGTTCGACGCCACGGCGCTGACGAGACCGTAGGCCTCGGGGCAGTGGACGGTCAGGACGTGTTCATCGGACGTGGGCTGCTGGGCCGACATGAGGGGATACTCCTGGGATCGCGGAACGGGGAACGGAGCGGCCCCGGAGCACGGGATGTCATCCGTCCGGGGACCGCAGACGATCTTATCGCCCCGGGCTACACAGCGCGCGGGACGGTCCGGATCTCGGAAGGGGCGTTAACGACCGGTGGCCGCGGGAGCGGACGGTAGGAGCCCGTCCGGCGCGGGGAGAGGTGCGCCTCTGCGAGAGAACCCGCAGCCACCGGCAGGCGATAACGCCTCAACGGGATCAAGCCGTGGGCTGAGCGGCTACCGACGCACAGCATCAGCCACAGAGCACCCCCCAGTGCATGTGTGGCGATTTCCCTGTGCGAAGTCTCCCGTTGCGGTGGTTCGTAGAACCACGCCCCCAGAATATCGGAATTTCTCAGATGACTCGGAGCTGGTGAAGTTTCATGGAGTGTGGTTCGCACCAATCGACCCACTGATTTATGCGTGTAAATCAGCCGGAAACTGATCCCTTAAAGCCGCTCTGGCCTGCAATAACAGGGTTTTTCGCCTAGTGAGCGAAGGTTAACAAATGCTAATGAGCGAATATCTCAACAATACTCACTGCACTTGTGGGCGATAGAGGGGACAAGAAATGCCTCCTGATTGTGAACACGCACCACTTTTATGTCGTACAAATCACACTTCTGCCTACGGAGAATATTCGCCGTTCGGTACTCACGAGACCGTCGTGTTAAATGCAAACCCCAGAAGGTAGGTGGCGATCGCGGCCCCGTACCCGATCCCGAGCTGCCGCAGTCCCCGCCTGAACGGGGAGGCGCCGGAGAGCAGCCCCACGAAACCGCCCGTGATCAACAATGCGATGCCCACGAGCGCCATTCCCACGGCCATGGCCACTCCGCCGCCCAGGCCGAAGAGGTAGGGCAGGATCGGGATGATCGCCCCGGACGCGAAGAAGCAGAAGCTCGACGCCGCCGCCCCCAGATCGGTGCCCAGGGCCTGGTTGTCGTCCGTGGCGGGAAGCTCCTCGCCCGGTTCCGTGTTGAGCACACGACGCGCCTTCTCGTCTTGGAACGACAGCGATGGATCGCAGTCGCAGTCGAAGTGTCCGAGTCGCTCGGCCGCCCGGTGCTCTGCAGCCTTCTCGCTCATGCCCCGGGCCCGGTAGATCAATGTGAGCTCGTTGGCGTTCAGGTCCAACGCCGGCGCCACGCGCAGGGTCACCTGGGTGGGTTGGGAGGCGTCCAGCAGTTCCCGCTGGGATCGCACGGAGACGTATTCGCCCGCTCCCATGGACAGGGCACCCGCGAGCAGTCCGGCGATGCCCGAGAACAGCACCAGGGAGCTGGACGTGCCCGTGGCGCCCACGCCCATCACCAGGGCCAGGTTGGACACCAGGCCGTCGTTGGCGCCGAACACGGCGGCCCGGAAGTTGCCGGACAACCGCGTGCGGCCATCGGTTGCGAGTGCGCGGATGATCTCCTCGTGGACGGCCTCGTCCGCCGCCATGGCGGCCGTGGCATCCGGGTCCTCGCGGTACGGGGAGCGGGACTCGGCGCGCTGCAGCAGCGCCAGGACGAAGACGGATCCCACGTGCTTGGCCAAGAACATGAGCAGTTGCGCTTGCAGGGCGGGTCTCGCCGGACGATCGGCGTGGGGTCCGAGCAGACGACGCCAGTGTTCGGCGTGGCGGCCCTCCGCCTCGGCCACGCTCTGCAAGATCTCGGCATGGCGGCCCGAGCTGTGGCGGGCCAGGTGTTCGTACGTGGCGGCCTCGGCGAGTTCGTCCGCGAGGTAGTGACGCCACCTGCGGATCTGGGCGGCAGTGGGTTCCGGTGACTCGGGAACGGTGGAGGAAGCGCTGTGGTGCTCGGGCATGTACCCGTACTTTACGCGCGGGTCACCGGCGGTGGTTTCGGGGTTCCGAAGCACCCCGCGCGCCGTCGGCCGTGGATCCCGCCTCGCGCCTGGCTCGCACCTGAACCCGCGCCGAACGCTGTCTGCGCCGCAATACGCTCTGCCGCCATCGACCGCGGAGCCAGTCAGCCCGCGGAACCATCCAGCCCGTGGGCCGCTCAGCGTGCCGGGACGCTAGGCGACGGCCGGTGCCACCCGCATCGCGAACGGCAACAGGACCCCCGCGAGCACCCCCGCGGTGATGGGTTGGGGTACGGCGGCCAGGAGTTTGCCGAACAGCCCGGTCGCGCCCAGCACGAGACTCACGAGGGCGGCGACCACGTAGGCGCCCACGGCGTCGGAGAACTCGTAGTTGCCGAGGGTAGCGCGAGCAGGCGGCTCGCGGTGATCTCCGGGGCGGGGAGCGACCCCACGCCCCAGTGGAACTCGTACGGGTCCCCGCACGCCCGGTGACTGCGCATGCCGGCGAGGACGCTGCGCGCGGCCGCCCGCGGCAGGCACGGTCCGCACGTCCACGGCCGTCCGGGGGCGGTGGGATCGTCCCACCCCCACGACCTCAGCCGCTCCGCGGGACACCACGGCCCGGTGAACTCGGCGGGTCCGTGGGTGGCGGCCGCGGAACGGCCCGCAACGCGCTGCAGGGCGCACTGCACCCCGCGGGGTCCCGTGCGCACCCACGCGGCGGGAACGTCCGGGGTGCCCTCCGGTGGGTCGTACTCGACCATGAGGAAGTCGTTCCAGAGCATCCCGGCGATGGCCCCGGTGAGGACGGACTCCAGCCGGGACCATGGACAGACCGGCGGATCGGGGACGGCGGAGGCAACCCGGGCCAGCACAACACCGATCCCGGCGCGCCGCAGTGCCACCTCGGTACTCGGACCGTGGCCGTGCGGCGTCCTGCTGTGTGACATGCTCGAGTGCCTCCCAACACCGTGATCACGCAACACCCACGGATCGGGTCAGGGGTCCGCGCACGCGGTGCGGGTGCGCCGGGGCCGGCGTGATCTGTGCTCACGCTAACCCGCTGACCGTGCCGGGTCGACAGGTCGGGGGGAGTGTGACTTCCACGGAAAGGACCCCGCGCGGTGTTCCCGCGTGCGCCCGAGCTCGACCGTCGGCGTGATCGGGACCGTGCAGGGCACTCAACGGACCCCGGGGTTCGCTCAGACACCAACCAGCGCGCGGATGTCCTCGGCGTCGAGCGTGGCGGAGAAGAACCGTTCATCGTCGAGCACGGCCCCGAACAGGTCCGCCTTGCGGGCCTTGAGGTCCATGACCTTCTCCTCGATCGTGCCCTGCGCGACCATGCGGTAGACCATGACCTTCTTGGTCTGCCCGATCCGGTGGGTGCGGTCCACGGCCTGGTTCTCCGCCGCAGGATTCCACCACGGGTCCAGGAGGTAGCAGTAGTCGGCCTCGGTGAGGTTGATGCCGAAACCGCCGGCCTTGAGGCTCACCAGGAACACGGGAGCGCGGCCGCTGCGGAACTTCTCGAGCGCCCCCGCGCGGTCCCGCGTGCTGCCGTCGAGGTAGCTGTAGGCGATCCCGGCGTCGTCGAGGCGCTGGGCCACGATCTTGAGGAAACTCGTGAACTGGCTGAACACGAGCGGGCGGTGGCCTTCCTGGACGAGCTGGGGCAGCTGGTCGAAGAGGACGTCCAGTTTTGAGGATGGCGCCTTGGACTCCGGGTCCACCAGGACGGGGTCCAGCGCCAACATCCGCAGGGTGGTCAGCGACTGGAAGATCGTGAACCGGTTCTTGTCGAAGTTGCGCAGCAGGCCCAGGATCTTGGCGCGCTCACGCTGCAGCCGGCGGTCGTACGCACTGCGGTGTTCGGGGTTCAAGCCCACGGGCAGGACGTGCTCGAGCTTGGGTGGCAGCTGCAGGTCCACGTCCGCCTTGGTGCGGCGCAGCATGAACGGGCGCATCCGGGCCCGCAGCCGGGCCAGGGCGTCCGAGTCCATGGCGCGTTCGATGGGACGCTGGTAGTGCTCGGTGAAACGTTTCTTGGACGGGAACAGCCCGGGGGCGGTGAGCGAGAGCAACGACCACAGTTCGGAAAGACTGTTCTCCATGGGGGTGCCGGTGATCGCGAGACGCGTGCGTGCCCGCAGGTTCTTCACGGCGCGGTAGGCCTTGGTCCGGGGGTTCTTGACGAACTGGGCCTCGTCCATGATCACCCCGGTCCACCCGACCGAGCGGTAGGCCTCCGCGTCCAGACGCAGCAGGGCATAGGACGTGAGCACCACATGGGAATGCGCGGCGGCGTCGGCCACGGAGTCTTTGGTGTGGTTGAGCACGGTGATGTCCAAGGAGGGCGCGAAGCGGCGCAGCTCGGCGGACCAGTTGGCCACCACGGAGGTGGGTGCGATCACCAGGTGGGGTGGCAGCTGCGGATCCCGGTCCGTGGCGCGCAGGATCGCGGCAATGGCTTGCACAGTCTTGCCCAGGCCCATGTCGTCCGCGAGGATCCCGCCCAGTCCGTGGTCCCACAGGAAGCTCAGCCACCGGAAGCCCTCGTACTGGTAGGGGCGCAGGTTGGCCTGTAGGGCCTCGGGGACCGGGGGAGAGGGGACCTCGTGCAGGTGGGTCAGTGCGCGCACGCCCTCGCGCCACTGCTCGGCCTGGCGGGTGTCCGTGGCGAGGTCCTCAAACTGCTCCCACAGGCTCGCCTGGTAGCGGTTCAACGCGAGCGGCGCGTCCTTGTCCTCCTGCAGGGTGCGGGCCTCGGCGATGAGCGTGCGCAGCCGCGTGAACTCGGGGCGGTCCAGGGAGAAGTAGGAACCGTCCGGCAGCAGCATCACGTCCTGACCGCGGTCGAGCGCTTGAAAGATCTGGGAGAACGGGAGGTAGTGCTCACCGACCCTGATGGTGACACCCAGGCCGAACCAGTCGTGGTGTTCGGTGGGCGCGGTGGACACCGTGATCTCGGTGGGTTCGGTGACCTCGCGGTAGGCGGGACTCCCGCCGGTCTCCACGATGCGCAGGTCGGGGATCTTGCGCAGCAGCGGCAACCACACCCGCAACAGGGTCAGGGCGTCCTGCGCCGCGTACGAACTGCGTTTGAAGTCCAACTCGGGGATCCGGCGGTGCACGGCCTGGACCATGGAGGACTCCCACCGGGACTCGCGGGCCACGGGTTCGTCCCCGAGAGGGTCCAGGGGGCGGAAGGGCAGCCGGATCCGTTCGCGACCCTTCTGGTACTCCCACTCCCACTCCACGCGCTCGGTGAGGTCGTCATGGTGGATGGTGAGCACGAACTGCGGATCCGCGACCTGGGGCAGCACCAGGGAGTCCTCGCCCGCGATCACGTGCATGCTCTGGTGCAACCGGGGGAAGTAGGTGTCGAAGAACTCCTCCACACCGTCCTGCGGGACCGTGAGGGATTCGGCGCGGTCCAGGAACGAGCGCTGCTGCTGATTGAGGCGGGTGCCCAGGGCGACCAGGTGCAACGGGAACTGGTTGAGGTCCTCCGCGGTGTCCAGGGCCGCGGGGGTCGCGTCCGGGTAGAACAGGCCGTGACCTGGCTGGCCGATGATCCGGGTCCAGCGCAGGGGGATCTCGTTCTCGCCCACGATGAGCTGGGGGTGCAGGGCGAGCTCGCCGTGCTCGCCGGGATCCACGCGCACCTCGAACCGGCCGTCGCGATCCACGATCACGGGTGCTCCCGTGCCCTTGGAGACGAGCGGGATCCCGAGCCCCCGGGCGCGCCCCAGGATGGGCCACAACAGGGGAGAGGTGTAGCGCTCCATGTGCAGCTGGTGCCGGTCCGCAGCGTAACTGCCGCGGTGCGACTCGGAGAGCGCTCGCAGCTCCTCGAACCAGTCCAATTGCTCCGCGCTCAGGTGCCCGGAGCGGGCGTGGGAGGCCAGGTTGCCCCAGTCGATGCCGGTGTGCACCCACCCGTGGCGCTGTCCGCGCAGCACCGGACGGGCCGTGAGACTCAGCGGGGTCTCCCGGGGTGATTCCTGCCACGCTTTCGGGGTGCGGTTCTGCACCCGGGCCAGGTCCAGTTCGAGGGCCACGGTGGGTCCGGATTCCGGGTCCGCCACGACCCTGTCGGGACTCGTGCCGGGCACGATCCGGGAGAGTTCGCTGCGCCAGTCCGGGGCGGCACCCGGACCGCGGGCGTCCGTGAACTGCGCAGCACCATCCATGGCCCCTACCGTACCGCCCGGTGCGGACACGGCCGGGCGCCGGCGGGCGAGGGCCGGGGCAGCGTCGTCGTCGTGCAAACCGGGGGCGCGGTGGGATCGGGCAGTGAACCGCCGACGGGCGGGAACTTATAATCGACAGGGATTGTCGTGTTTCGAGCGCGCCGCACGGCGCAGACGGAGGATTTGTGGCTGACGCTGCCGGTTTCCACACGGGGGACCACGCAATGGCATCCGGACCCCGGGAAGTCGAGTACCTGCGCTGGAACGACGCCGTGGCGCGGGCATTCTTCGGCCCCAGGAGGGCCGGGGAACTGGTCCACCTGGACCTGGACGAGAAGATGCTCGAACAGATCGGCTCGGAATTCGGCCTGGACGGCCCGGCCACGCTGCGTGCGCTCGCCGACTCCGTGACGCCGCTGCTCGTGACGGACGGCTCCCGCCGGTCCGTGTTCGACGCGTTCAACAAGCTCACCGAGGCGTGGTACCGGACGTCCCGGCGCCAGCTCGAGGACCTCACCAGGATCGGCCCGCCGCCCATCGTGGCGCTGTTGGCCCTGTTCGCCCTGGCCGGGCGGCACATGTCCGCGCTCGCGGCGCGCACGGGCAAGAAATCCGTGTCCACGTTCTACCTGCCGCTCGCGGTGTTGCTGCAAGCGGGCCAGGACAACGTCAAGGCGCTCGAGACCTCGGTGCGCAAGGACTCCGAGACCTACTGGGACGCGCTGCGCTATTGGCTCGAGGCCTTCGACGGCCAACTCGGGTTGCCGTCCGCGTACGCCGTGAACCACCGTCCCGTGGGCCTCGCGCTGTCCCAGACCCTGTTCGGCCCGTCCGAGCTGCGGCATCTGCACCAGATGTTCGAGGACCTCGAGCTGACCACGGCGCAGGGGATGAGCGCGGCGGAGCTTGGGATCTACATCGACTTCTGGCTCGACATCGCGGACACCGATGTGTCCAAGAGCCTGCGCAGCATCTGGACCAACCCCCTCACGCGCGATCCCGCGTTGCAGGTCGCGCTCGCCCAGTTGGACGCGTGGGAGTCCGCCCCGGACGACGACGCCGCGGTCGCCGCCCGCGGCACGCGGCACCTGGGCTCGCGCAGCCCCGGGTTGTCCCTCACGGACGGCACGGACTACGTGGGCAACCCCATCTACGAACTCGGTTTCGTGGTGCCCAAGCGGCTGGTGCCCGGTCGCGAGGTGGATCTCGCGACCACGGTCGGCCCGCGCACCATGTTCCTGTCCTACATCGGGGACGCGTTCCTGGGGATCTCCGCGTACAACGCCCGCATGACGAGTGACACGCTGCTGTCCGGGCAGCTGCAGATCACCGCGGGGGAGCTCACCCTCACGCGTAATCCGCGGCCCGTGGTGGTCTTCGCCAAGGACGCGTACTCGGACACGTTCATCTCCGTGGACCACGTCCCCGCGGCGTGGCCGTGCCGGATCATGGTGCGCAATCAACCTGAATGGGTGGATCAGATCCGCGCGATCCTGGACGACTCGGCCTCTCCCGACTACCGCGTGGTGGGCCCGGGGGAGAACGGGGTCTGCGAGGGCTGGGTGCTGTTCGACGACGTCCAGGTGCTGCGTGCCGGTGACCCCGCGCTGACCGTCAACGACAACTTCTCGGCCCTGGTACCCCGCCTGGTCCCCGCAATCACCCTGTCCGGCGGGCTGCGGATCCCCGGGGACGTGGACCGGTTCTCGGCCCTGCGGCCCCCGCAGTTGACCGTCACGTCCGACAGCGACGACCCCCTGTCCGTGGAGTGCGAGTGGCGCAACCCGCACTCGTTCAAGCTCATGAGCACCAAGCTCACCGCACCCCGGGTGCCACCGTTCCAGGTGAGCCTGGGCGGGACCGATCTGGCCCGCGAGGACGGCCACCTCAAGCCCAACGACTACACGTTAGTGCTGCGTTCCGGGCGCACCGTGAAGCAGCGCCTCGAGTTCCGCGTGCGGGACAGTTCCTACTACATCACTCAACGCTCCCTGGGCTACGACGGTGAGATGGTCCACGTCGCGGAGGAACCGTTGTGGCCCGTCACCGCGGTGACGCGGGACGAGATCCCGGACGAGTACGTCCAGGGGTCGTTCGACAACATGGACCCCCACGAGGCCACCGTGGACGAGGTCCCCGTGCCCGAGGTCGCCGGGTGGGAGTCCGCCGAGGGGCAGATGTTCCCCGAGCGCAGCAACGAGCTGCCCGAGGCCCCGGACGTGTCCTGCATGGTCACGGGCAAGCACAAAGTGATCCTGCCCCCCATGGATCCCAAGGCCAAGGCGCCGTGGGTGTTCGGGCGCTGCAAGTTCTGCGGGCTTACCAAGCGCTACCCCGGCCGGCTCACCAAGCTTTCGGCGGTGGGCCAGACGGGTTCGGTCGAGGCACTGCAGTTCATCGGCCCGGACGAGGGCGAGTACCCGGGGTCCTGGGCGCCGTTCAAGGACATCCTCACGTTCTTGGGTGGCGGCAAGCGGTCGAGCCTGTCCATCGTGGCGCGCCAGCTCGAGGACTCCGAGCGCTTCGAGGAATGGTTCGTGGGTCACCTGCAGGCCCTCGGTTTCCTGGAGGTGATCCGGGACGAGAACTGGACGGTGCGCCGCTGGCAGGTGTGCTCCCCGGCTTTGACCCAGCTCGTGGACGGCTCCATCCTGCTCACGGGCGGGTGGAAGACCGACCAAGAGGACGCCGTGACGCAGGCGGTCGGGGCCCAGGGTGGTGAGGTCGTGGTGCTGTCCCCGGAGGACCATGCGACCACCATGCTCCAGGATGTGGACCTCGACGCGCTGAGCAAGCTGCTGCCCGAGGGGCTGTGCGACGTGGTCTACGACGCCGGGCCCGTCATGCTCGACACCCTGCCCCCGTTGTCCTCGGTCGTCGCCGGGCTGCCCCTGAAGGAGATGCAGTACAACGGGGTCGCGGAACGCTTCGTGCCCGCGGACGCCACGTGGGAGGCCACGGACGACCGCAACCAGGCGGGGCTGTACCGGATCAACCACCACCACAAGACGCGCTACGCCTACCGCACCGCGGAGGACGTGGTCTCGGGTCACGCCCGTCCCGTGTCCTCGGGGCTCGGCAAGCACCTCGCGGCGCGGGACACCGGCACGGCGTTGGTCAGCTACGATCCCGAGCTGCGGTTGCTCTCCGTGCCCATCGGTGCCGCCCTGCCGGGGCTGTACGCGCGCGCCACGGTGCTGTGCTCGGGGCTGCTGCCCACGCTCGTGGACGAGGACTTCTCCCTGAACTACGGGGACGTCTCCGAGGAGTTCGCGAGCGCCCTCGTGGCCAAGCTGCTGGGCTGACAGTGCCGCCCCGGGCGAACGGGGGGTGTGCTCGTGGGGCCGCGCGGCTGCATTCGGCTGCTGCGCGGCCCTCCCCTACAGTGAGGTGGCGTGCCATGACTAACGGCTGGTAGTAAGGCGCCTCAACCCCGGGTCGTCCGACGTCCGACCCGCATCCCCGACGTGACCACACACGATTCCTCGTCCATCCGTCACCCACGCCCGGGCTCGTCGCCCGTCGCGGATCCGCCCGCCCCGTCCGGGCCCCTCGCTCTGCGCCACCCCGGTTGCCCGTCTACTGGCGGGTCTTCGTGGCCGCGGCAACCCTGCTTGTCTCGCTGTCCGCCTGGGCCACGGAGGCACCCGAGCACGCCGACGCCGTGATCGGCGGCGTGGTCGCGTGGGTCGCCTCCCGGCTGGGGTGGTTCTACATCCTCCCGGCCGCTCTCGTGATCCTGGTCGCGGACAGCAGGCACGGCACGATCAAGATGGGCCCGGACCACGCGAAACCCCAGTTCAACCTGTTCACGGGGTGGGCCATGTACGCCCTGATGGGCATGGCCTTCGGCTACTTCGCCTACGGCTTCGGCATGCCGCTGAGCATCCGCTCCGCTCTCTACCCCTGATCGGGTGCCGGATCCACGGTGCCGCCGGCGACGCCGTGGACACCGCGGCGCTGCTGGGGACCATCCTTGGGGTGGCCGCGTCCCTGGGGATCGGGGTGGTCCAGTTGAACTTCGGACTGCGCTACCTGTTCGGCGTCCCCGAAAACCTGGCGGTGCCGTCGGCACTGACCGCCCTGGGGGTCTTCATGGCGGTGGCTTCGTGCGTCTTGGGCGTGGACAAGGGCATCCGGCGGCTTTCCGAGCAGAGCATCATCCTGGCGATCGGGCTCATGCTGTACGTGCTCATCACCGGGCGCACGGCGTTCCTGCTGGATGCGATCGTCAAGGGCGTGAGCGGATTGCGCGTGGCAGACGCCTCGGTGATGTCCGAGCTCGTGACGGTGAACCCGAAGATCACGGTCTTCATGATCGGTGAACGCGCCGCCGAGCTGATCGCCCAGGACCGGGACGCGACCGCCCGGTGAGCACGGCCGCCAAGAACCGAGCAGGCTGAGAACATGGGTGTGGCCCGGGTCCGTCCAGACCCGGGCCACACCCGATCGTGGAGTTCGCGGTCGCGGGGACCGTGCTCGTGAGGACTACGCGGGCAAGGGCTCCAGCTTGTAGAAGGACACCCCGCCGGTCACCCGGGACGCTCCGGGGACCAGGAGTCTGCTGTACTTGGCGCACCACTGGCCGCGCCCCCGTGTGTGCTGTGCGGCGAGTGCGACCTCACGGGCGTCGTCCGCGAAGTACTCGTGCTCGTGACCGTCCGATCCCGTGATGGACACCACGTGCCGGGCGGGGTCCGCCTGAACGGTGACGTCCACCCACTGTTCGCGGGTGTCGGGGTGGGATTTCTGGGTTGTCGTGTTCATGATGTCGGGCCTCTGATTTTTCCGGTCGCTTGCCGGAACCACACGTGTGGCCCCGGCCGCTTCGTCATCCAATCCACCCCTGAACCGAGGGTTGGCGTACGCCGAGTTGGAGCTCTGGGCGCGCGGTGACGTCCTTGTCGTTGCGCGGGCGCATCTCGTGAAGCTGCTTCGAGCCTATCCGTGGATTCGGGGGACCAGCCAGGCGCGGACCGAGAATGTCATCAAAACTTAATCAAGCTTCTGTTGAGTAACATCTGGCACCCGGCGGCGTTTCTCACGGGGTGCGCAGGCCGGCCCCGCGCGTACCGCGCATCCGGGAGGTGACCGTGCGAGCGCGCTCGTAGTGGCCCAGCAACTGCTCGCACACGGCACCCCACGTGCGCTCCTGCACGCACTGGTGGGCGGTGCGCGCGAAGGCGAGGCGTTTGGCGTCGTCGCCCGCGAGGTCTCGGACGCGCTCGCGCAACCCGGCCAGGTCACCCGGGGCGTAGAGCCACCCGTTACGCGAGGAGTCCACGAGGTCCAGGGGGCCGCCGCGGCCCACGGCCACCACTGGGACCCCGGAGGCCATGGCTTCCTGGATGGTCTGGCAGAACGTCTCGTGCTCACCGGGGTGCACGAACACGTCCAGCGACGCCATGGCCGTGGCGAGTTCGGTGCCCGTGAGGAAGCCCTCGAAGTGCGCGTTGGGCAATACCGAGCGCAGCGACTCCTTCCCGGGGCCGGAACCGATGATCACGAGCCGGGTGTCCGGCAGGGCGTCGATCGCGGCGAGGTCCGCGACCTGCTTCTCGGGGGCCAACCGCCCCACGTATCCCACGAGTCGCTTGCCGCCGCCCACGCGCTCGCGCCACGCGTGATCGCGCAGTGCGGGACGGAACCGGCTCGTGTCCACGCCGCGGCGCCACATGTGCACCCGCTGGACGCCGTGCTCGTGGAGTTGGCTGATCGACGCCGTGGAGGGAGCGAGCGTGAGGGTCGCACTGTTGTGCATCGCACGCACGTGGGACCACATGGCGGTCTCCAGCACGGATGCACCGTAGCGTGCGGCGTAACCGGGCACGTCCGTCTGGTACACGGCCACGCACGGCAGACCCAAACCCTTGGCGGCCTGGATGGCCTGCCACCCGAGCACGAACGGGGACGCCACGTGCACCACGTCCGGCGCGAAGCGGGCCAGGATGCGCTGCATGCGACTCACGGTGCAGCTCGCCACGCGGACCTCGGGATAGCCCGCGAGCGGCAGAGACGGGATGCGCTCGATCCGTACGCCGTCCACGTGGTCCACCGAGCCCAGGAACAGGGTCTTCTCGTAGGAGGGGGCGATCACCATGGCCTCGTGTCCGTGATCCCGCAGGTGTTCCAGGACGCGGATCACCGAATGAGTGACACCGTTGACGTGGGGGAGGAACTGTTCGGCCACCAATGCAATTCTCACGGTTCCCACTGTGGGCCCGGCGCCTCACGGGGGAGTCACCCGGGGGTGGCCCGCAGGTGAAGTCCGGGCTAACTTCGCTGCCCGTGGTGCGCGGGTGAACGTGAAAAGATGTTCGGTGATGAAACTTCCCTCACTGCCCGGCGTGGTCTCGGGCGTACGCGACCGCTTCACGTCGCACGGTTCGTCCCCCGTGCGCGCCGCCGACGTGCCCCGCCCCGAACCGGACGACTCCCCGGGACTGCCCATGCCGCTCGCGCTGCAGGGCGTGATCGAGCTGCTCGCGGTGGCCGTGGTGGGCCTGTTGCTGGGCACCGTGCTCCTGGGTGCGGTATGGGCTGCGGGGGGCTTCGCAACCCTGGGCGCGGGCGGGAGCCTGCAGCTCGCCGGTCAGGTCTGGTTGCTCGCGCACTGCGTGCCCCTCACGATCCAAGCCATCCAGGGCCTGTCGCTGGACGGTGGCGGGACGGTCACGCTCGTGCCTCTAGGGCTCACGCTGATCCCGTTCGGCCTCGCGGTGATCGCGGGCCGCCGGATCGCCCGGGCGTGCTGGCGCGGTCAGTTCCTGATCCCGTTCTTCGCCGGGATGCTCGCGTACGCGCTCTTCGGGGCCCTCGTGGGCTGGCTCAGCCGCACCGAACAAGTCTCGGTGGACCTCGTGGCGGCCGCCCTGTTGCCCCTGGTCCCGGCCGGGTTGGGCACCCTCGTGGGCGGGTGGAGCGCTTCGCGCTCGCTCGCCGCGGTGCTCGGGGCCGACGTCGCGTCCTGGTTGCAGCGCACGAGCCAGCACTCACGCTGGGCCGGTTCCTACGTGTGGGCCGTGATCCGCGCCGGTTTCCTCGCCGCGGTCACCGCTGTGGCGGCCGGTGCCCTGTTGTTCGTGGTGGCGCTCGCGTGGAACTGGGACCGCGTGATCACGGTCTACCAGGACCTCGGTACTGGCGCTGCGGGGGACACCGCCCTGACGGCACTGCAGTTCGGGTACCTGCCCAACATGGTCGTGTGGGCGCTCACGTGGGCCACCGGTGCCGGCTTCTCGCTGGGCACCGGGACCCTGGTGTCGCCGTTCCAGAGCACGCTGGGACCGCTGCCGCAGTTCCCGGCGCTTGCCGCGCTGCCCACCGGTGACCCGTGGCTGTACGCCCCTGCGGTCCTGGGGTTGCCCGTGCTCGCGGGTCTGCTCGCGGGGTGGTGGTTCTGCCGCGAGGGTGAGAACCACCTGGACGACTGGATGGCCATCCGCCTGCCTCTGCGCTGGATCACGTTCGTGCTCTCCACCGTGCTCACGGCGGTGTTCATGGCTGCGGTGGGGGCGGGCCTCGTGACCGCGCTCGCGTGGCTCTCCAGCGGTTCGCTGGGCATCGGCAGGCTCACGGACATCGGCCCGCACGCGTGGCACGTGTTCCTGTGGCTCGGTGCCGAACTCGCGGTGGGCGCCACCGTGGGGTGCCTGGCCGGGCCCTGGCTCGAACGCGAGGGCTACCGTTCCCGCTCCCGCGCCGAGGCGGACGAGCTCCCCGTGCCGGATTCCCCGGCCCCGGAGGACGACGCCGCTGTGGCCCACCACCACGCCCTGCCCGCCGCTGGCGCCGTGCACAGTTCCCGCTCGGCTTCCGGCCCCGGCGCCGGGCAGGATGCTCGCACGGCACCCGGTGGCCGTCCTGGATCCGGGGCGGCCGTCCCGGACGGCGAGGTCACGGCTCGGGGTGTCCGGGGTCTGTTCCGGGGCCGCGCGTCGCGCGCTGCCGCCGAGCCCGAGCGGGAGTCCCAGCCCCGCGGCGGGTCCACGGCCGTGGGACGATCGGCAGACGAACCGGGACTGTCCCGCCGTGAGGAGGCCAAGCGTCGTCGTGCGCAGCGCAGGTCCGAGAAGCGCAAGGCCGCGCGGCTGGCCGCCCTCGACGACGAGCGGGACTGAGACGACGATGAACCGCTCCTGGCGCCGACGGGCTCGGGCGTCCCAGGACATGGGACTGGGCCGATGACGAACCGCTCTCGATAGCAATGGACTCGCTGGGAACGGGCGTCTCAGGACCCGGGACCGGCGGAGGTCGGCGAGGTCGCTCCCGGTGTAGCACTCCCCGAAGGGGCAGGGTTCGAGGCGCTCGGCGTGGGCGTGACAAGGGAGGCCTCAGGCGTGGCGGTGGCCGTCGGATCGTCCTGCGGCGCACCCGTCTCGAGGGGCGCACCCGAGAAATGCTTCCACATGTTGTCGTTGAGCTGTTGCTCGCACCGGCTGGTCGAGGACAGCGTGAGGGCCCGATCGGTGCATTCCTGGTAGACCTGGGTGGCCGGCCACACGAGCAATCGGGTGCCACCGCCCAGCGCATTGATCACACCCCACACGATGGCCAACACCGCGAGCACCGTGATCAGGACCCGTGAGGACGAACCGCGGGAACGAGCGAGCGCGATGATGCCCAGCACGATCCCGGCGATGGCGAGCGCGAGCCCCGCCACGGTGGACCACACGTCACCCACCACGAGTGCGGAGGCGAGCACCGCGAGGGCCGCGGCCACCGCGGCGAACCGGAGCCGAGCGCCGTCGCCGTCGGAGGGGTCCCCGGACTGGGGGCCGCGAGGTGAGGGCTTCTCACCGCGCGGGTCGCCGGCGTGCGGGCCTCCCTGCTGCGGGCCGTCGGAGTGCGGTCCCCCTGAGTGGGAACCCCCGGAAGGGGTGCCGCCGGAGGTCGAACCCATCGAGTGCGTGGCGTGGGGCGGCGTGCTCCGGTGGCGGGAATCGTGCATACCCACCACTGTAGGCGAGCCGACGAACCGAGCAGCGCCGCGGGTGCGGCACCGCCGCGGCGCCATCGAGGCAGCCTCGCTGGATAGAGTGGGCCCATGCGTTTAGTGGTTCTGGTCTCGGGCTCCGGTACGAATTTGCAGGCGATGATCGACGCCCTGCACCAGGGGGACGTGGAGGTGGATATCGCCGCCGTGGGTGCGGACCTGGAGTGCGCCGGTCTGGACCGGGCGCGCGCCGCGGGCATCGACACCTTCGTGGTGCCGCTGTCCGAGTACCCGGACCGGGAGCAGTGGAACCGTGCGCTGCAACGACGCGTGGCGTCCTACCACCCCGACCGCGTGGTGTTCGCCGGGTTCATGCGGATCGTGGACGCGGAGTTCGTGTCCGTGTTCCCGCGCCGGATCATCAACACGCACCCGTCCTTGTTGCCGTCCTTCCCCGGTGCCCATGCCGTGCGGGACGCCCTGGCCTACGGCGTGAAGGTCACGGGCGCCACGGTGCACGAGGTTGTCGCGGACGTGGACGCCGGACCCATCCTGGCCCAGGTCGCGGTCCCCGTGGCCGAGGACGATACCGAGGCCGTGCTGCACGAGCGGATCAAATCCGCCGAGCGCACCCTGCTCGTCAACGCGCTGGCGAAACTGAGCTGGGACGTCACGAGCACCGACCCCGATCTGCCCCGGTCGTAGACTGAACCGGGCTCCGGCCCGCCTACCGTCCGTACCCTCGTCCCCACTGGAGAGCTCGTGAACACTGCCGACCTGAACCGTGTGCCGCTCAAGCGCGCACTGATCTCCGTGTACGACAAGACCGGTCTGGAGGAGCTCGCGCGAGGGCTCCACGACGCCGGCGTGAGCATCGTCTCGACCGGTTCCACCGCCGGGACCATCCGCGGCGCGGGGGTCCCCGTGACCGAGGTCTCCGAGGTCACCGGGTTCCAGGAGTGCCTGGACGGGCGGGTCAAGACCCTGCACCCGCGCGTGCACTCGGGAATCCTCGCGGACCGGCGCAAGCAGGAACACATGGATCAGCTCACCGAGCTCGAGATCGAGCCGTTCGACCTGGTGATCGTGAACCTCTACCCGTTCCAGGACACCGTGCGCTCGGGTGCGGAGCAGGACGCCGTGGTGGAGCAGATCGACATCGGTGGTCCGTCCATGGTGCGCGCGGCCGCCAAGAACCACGCCGCGGTCTCCGTGGTCGTGGATCCTGCCGGTTACCCAGACGTGGTGCGCGCGGCCCAGGAGGGCGGTTACGACCTCGCGGCCCGGCAGAAGCTCGCGGCGGCGGCGTTCGCCCACACCGCGGCCTACGACACCGCCGTGGCCACGTGGACCGCCCAGCAGTTCGACCACGACCCCGAGGCGAACTTCTGGCCCCCGTACGCGGGTCTCGCGCTGCAGCGCGCGGAGTCCCTGCGCTACGGCGAGAACCCGCACCAGAAGGCCGCGCTCTACACGAACGACGCCGCGGCGCCCGGGATCGCGCAGGCCGAGCAGTTGCACGGCAAGGCGATGTCCTACAACAACTACGTGGATGCGGACGCCGCCGTCCGCGCCGCATTCGACTACGACGAGCCCGCCGTGGCCGTGGTCAAGCACAACAACCCGTGCGGCGTGGCCGTGGCCACCCCCGGCGCGCAGGACCCCATTGCGGACGCCCACCTCAAGGCCCACGCGTGCGACCCGCTCTCCGCGTACGGCGGTGTCGTGGCGGCCAACCGCACGGTCACGGCGGACATGGCCCGCAACCTCAAGCCCATCTTCACTGAGGTGGTCGTGGCCCCCGAGTTCGAGCCGGAGGCGCTCGAGATCCTCGGGGCCAAGAAGAACATCCGCCTGCTCGCGCTGCCCGAGGGCTTCGGCCGCGATCCCTTGGAGTACCGCGGGATCTCCGGCGGCGCACTGTTCCAGCAGGCCGACCGCCTCGACGCCGAGGGCGACGACCCTGCCGACTGGACCCTGGTCTCGGGTGACGCCGCGGACGAGAAGACCCTGGCGGACCTCGAGTTCGCATGGCGTTCCCTGCGAGCCGTGAAGTCCAACGCGATCCTGCTCGCGAACGACGGCGCCTCGGTGGGCATCGGCATGGGCCAGGTCAACCGCGTGGACTCGTGCCGCCTGTCCGTGGAGCGGGCGAACACGCTCGCCGAGGATCACGCCGAACGTGCCCGCGGTGCGGTCGCGGCGTCGGACGCGTTCTTCCCGTTCGCGGACGGGTTGCAGGTGCTCCTGGACGCGGGCGTGCGCGCCGTGGTGCAGCCGGGCGGTTCCATCCGTGACGAGGAGGTCATCGAGGCGGCCCAGGCCGCGGGCGTGACCATGTACCTCACGGGGGCGCGGCACTTCTTCCACTGAGCGGCATCCACCGAGCCGCATCCACTGGGCGACACTCACTGAGCCGCTCCCGCCGGGCTACCGCGTTTTCACCCGGCGTACGACGACGCGCGGCCCCAGGCTTCCGGGGCCGCGCGTCGTCGTGTGTTGCGGTTGTCCAGGCGGGCTCAGGAGAACATGGCGCGGTGTTCCCGGGAGAGCTCGATGTAGTTTTGGGCGTTGCGACTCACGGCATGCTGCTCGTCCACGGACAGCTCCCGCCGGACCTTGCCCGGGACCCCGGCCACGAGGGAACCGGGCGGGATGCGTTCGCCCTCGAGTACCACGGTCCCGGCGGCGATCAGGCTCCCGCGGCCCACCACGGCGCCGTTGAGCACGGTGGCGTTCATCCCCACGAGGACGTCGTCCTCCAGGACGCACCCGTGGATGACCGCGTTGTGGCCCACGCTCACGCGCTCGCCGATGGTCGTGGGGTGGTCCGGGTCCGAGTGCACCGTGACGTTGTCTTGCAGGTTGGAGTTCGTCCCGATCCGCAGGGGGGAGCGGTCACCGCGCACCACGGCGCCGTAGAAGATGCCCGCCCCGGCACCCACCACCACGTCACCCACGATCGTGGCGTTGGGTGCCACGAAAGCGGAGCGGGCCACGGAGGGCCGGTGCTGGCCGTAGGGCAGGATCAGGGGTTCGCGGGCGGCGTCGGCGCCCGCGGGCTCGGAGAACTGTGTCATGAGCCATAGCATAGTGCGCGCTCGCGCTCGTCACGACGCCGCCGGTAGCCGCCACGCGCCCGCCGCGTGGCCGGGGCTCGGCCCGGTGTGCGCGCGGTACGCAGGCGCGCCCGAGCCGCGCGGCGTTGTCGTACGGCCACGGTTCGGGGCGGGGCTCAGCCTTCGCCGGCGTCGGAGATGAACCGGCGCCGCAAGGCAGCCATGGCCTTCTCGGGACGCCGGGACTCGCGGTGGCGCAGTGACACCGAGATCTTCTGCCCGCCCTTGAGCACGTACTCGGCGCCGTTGACGTGCACCGTGACCGGATCCGCCTTGACCGAGCTCGCCTCGAGCTCCAGGATGTCGTGGTCCAGCGAGACCTCGATGACCTGACCGCAGTACAGGACCGTGAAGTCCACGGCGTCCAACTCGCGGGGCAGGGCGGGCTGGAACTCGAGCCACTGGCCCCGCACGCGCAGCCCGGCGTACGCGCGGGTGATCACGTCCACCGAACCGGCCATGGCACCCAGGTGGATGCCCTCACCCGTTGTGCCGCCCTGGGTGTCGTCCATGTCGATCATGAGCGCGTCTTGGAACGAACCCCACGAGCGGTCCGGGTCGAGCCACGCGAGCACCGCGGCATTGACCACGCGGGACAGGGACGAACCGTTGGAGGAGCGTGTGATGTAGTGGTCCACGGTGCGCTGGATGGCGTCCAGGTCCGTGGTGTAGCCCATGCGCGCGAGTTCCTCGATCAAACCCTCGGGACCCAGCAGGTACACGAGCATGATCGTGTCCGCCTGCTTGGAGAGCTTGTAGTTGTTGGTCAGGTCGCCCTCGTTCTCGAGCAACAGGTCCAGGCGGCCGATGTTGCGGTACTTGGTGCGGTAGAAGTCCCAGTCCAGTTCGGCGAGTTCGTCGTAGCCCTCGAACTGCGCGATCGTGCCGTCCGCGTTGAACGGGACGTACATGTTCTCGGCCATCTTGAGCCACTTCTGGACCTCCTGCGGGGAGATCTCGAAGCGGGACTCCAGGTCCTCGCGCTGGTGCTCGACCATGTCGTGGAAGATGTGGGCCGAGTGACGGAACAGCCAGGACGTGAGCACGTTGGTGTAGGCGTTGTCCTTGAGCCCGCCACCGTGCTGGCCCGCGGGGCCGTCGTGGTACTCGTCGGGGCCCATGACACCGGAGATGTGGTACTTGCCGTCGTGCGAGTCGTACTCCGCGAGGGACGCGAACAGTCGGGTGATTCCCACGATCAGCTCGGTCCCGTGGCTGGAGAGCCAGTCGATGTCCCCGGTGGACTCGTAGTACACCCACGCGTTGTACGCGATCGCCAGGCCCACGTGGAACTGGCGCCACGAGTTGTCCGGTAGCCAGCGCCGGGAGTGGTGGTTGTACAGCTCGGGCGGGGTCTCCTCGCGCCCGTCGGAACCGGACTGCCACGGGAAGGCCGCGCCGTAGAGACCGAAGTCCCGGGCGTGCTGTTGGGCCATAGCCAGGCGCCGCCACCGGTAGGAGAGCAGGGACCGGGTCACGTGCGGCTGACGCATGTTGATCACGGGCAGGATGAACAGCTCGTCCCAGAAGATGTGGCCGCGGTAGCCCTCACCGTGCAGACCGCGGGCGGGGATGCCGGCGTCCCGCAGGGACAGGTGGGGGGCCAGGGTCTGGGCCGCGTGGAACAGGTGGGTGCGCACCGCGAGCTGGGTGGCCACGTGCTCGGGGGTGTCCTCCGCGGCCTCCAGGGTGACCTCGTAGCGGTCCCACAACCGGGCCCACTCGATCTCGTGAGAGGCCAGCAGCTTACGCACCCCGAACGGCGTGCGGTTCAGCTCGGCGAGTGCTCCCTCGCGGGGGGAACCGATCGCGGCGTCGCGGCTCGTGACCACCGCGGTCGTGCTGTCCACGAGCACGGGGTTGTGCGGGTCGATCTGCACCGTGTAGCGGCGGAACTCGATCCCGCCGGGGCGCACCTCGCGGCGCTCGCGCACGGGGGTTTCGGACTCGATGCGCGTGCGCTGGGCCATCGCGATCTCGATTTTGGACTGGGAGGTGCGCACGAGGGACAGCAGGGTCTCGTGCTCGTCCGGCAGGGTCGTGGACTCGAGTAGCGCGAGGTGGTGGGCGTTGAGTTCCCGGTACTCGGCCACGCCGCTGTTGGTCACGGCGGGGTCCACACCGGTGCGCACGTGCAACCGCCCGCTGAATCCACGCGAGACGATCCGGGTCTCCTGGGCGCCCAGGTGGCGGTAGCGCAGGGACACCAGGCGGCGCTGGGTGATCTCCAGGCTGCGCGGGGGTTGGTCCGCGCCGGGGTCCTCGTCCGCTTCCGTGAGCACGAGCGTGCGGGTCAGCAGACCGCGGCGCAGGTCCAGTTCCACGCGTTCCTCGGAGGGCTTCATTCCGCCCTCGGACCACCACTGGCCCTCCGCGAAACGCAGGTCCAGGTGCAGCCAGTTGGGCACGTTGACCATGGACTCATGTTCCACGTCCCGGCCGTTGATGTGGCTGAGCACCCGGTTGAACACGCCAGCCAGGTAGGTTCCGGGGTAGTGGACGGTGTTCGCGGCGAACTCACAGGCCGCGCCGCGCACGCCCATGTAGCCGTTGGCCAGGGTCAGCAGGGCCTCGCGGCGGGGCTCGGTGGCGGGGTCGAAACCGTCGAACACGAGCGCCCACGGGTCGTCCCGGCGCGCGCCCAGGTCCAGCTCGGCGACGTCGTTGAGCACCACGTGGGCGCCCGCGCGGTAGAGCCGTTCCCGGGCACCGTCCCGGTTGATCCCCACGACCAGGCCGAAGTCGCCGGCGGCACCGGCCTGGACGCCGGCCACGGCGTCCTCCACGACGACGCTCTCGCCGGGGGCCACGCCCAGCAGGCGTGCGCACTCGAGGAAGGTGTCCGGGGCGGGCTTGCCCGGCAGGTCGTGCGAGGCGGCCCAATTGCCGTCCACGATGCGGTCGAACAAGTGCTGCAACCCGGCGGCCTCGAGGACCACGGCGCTGTTGCGGCTCGCGGTCACCAGCCCCACGGGCACACCGCCCTCGCGCAGCCGCTCGATCAGGGCCACGGTGCCCGTGAACACGCGCACACCGTGCTCGCGCAGCTCCTCGTGGAAGAAGCCGTCCTTCGCGGCGGCCTGGCCCTGCACGGTCCAGTCACCCGGCTGCGGGTCCTCGTGGCTCTGGGCCTCGGGGAGCATGGTCCCGCGGGCGGCGAGCAACGCGCGGACGCCGTCCTCGCGACGTCGTCCGTCCACGTACGTGCGGTAGTCACCGCCCATGTCGAACGGGCGCCGGTCCACCTCGGTGGCCGGAGCTACGGGCTCGAGGCGGGGATCGGTCAGCAACCGGTCGAAGAGCTTCTGCCACGCGCGGGCGTGCACCCCGGCGGTGTCGGTCACCACACCGTCCATGTCGAAGATCACGGCGGCGTACGGGGTGCGCACCACGTCCACGGGTTCCGGCGGCGACTGGCCGTCGGTGATGCGCGGCATGGAAGCGGTGAACGGGGCGGTGGGAAGAACGTTCACGGCGCGAGATCTCCTAACACGAAGGATCAGGACGTGGGGCGGGACGATGCGAATGCTCGCGCTCGCTGAGCGAGAGCGGCAGCCCGGCTGCGCTGTGACGGCTGCCGCGCGCAGGGGGTACGCACGCGGTACGGGTACACATGCTACCCGCATTCGCTCCCCGGGCGGGACCCGCCCGCCGAGGGCCCGGACGATCCAGAAACTCTACGAGCATCGCCGCGCTCGTGCCCCCGCCGTGCTGAGGCGCAACACCGCGACGCGCGGATATGCTGGAGCGGACCCTCCCGCGCACAAAGAAGGTGGAGCATGACGGAATCCCTGGGACACCCTGTGACCAATCAACCGCTGTCGGAGGTGGACCCGGACGTCGCACGGGCCATCGAGGACGAACTGGGGCGCCAGCGCTCCACGCTCGAGATGATCGCGTCGGAGAACTTCGCGCCGCGTGCCGTGCTCGAGGCGCAGGGCTCGGTGCTCACGAACAAGTACGCGGAGGGCTACCCCGGCCGTCGCTACTACGGCGGTTGCGAGTACGTGGACGTCGTGGAGAACCTCGCTCGTGACCGCGCGTGCGAACTGTTCGGGGCGGATCACGCGAACGTGCAGCCGCACTCGGGCGCCCAGGCGAACACCGCCGTGATGGCCGCGCTCATGCAGCCCGGTGACACCCTCATGGGGTTGTCCCTGGCCCACGGTGGGCACTTGACCCACGGCATGAAGATCAATGTCTCGGGCAAGCTCTACAACATCGCCGCGTACGAGGTGGACCCGGACACCTACCGCATTGACATGGACAAGGTGCGCGAGCAGGCACTGCAGGCCCGGCCGAACGTGATCGTGGCCGGCTGGTCCGCCTACTCGCGCCAGCTGGACTTCGAGGCGTTCCGCTCGATCGCGGACGAGGTGGATGCCAAGCTGTGGGTGGACATGGCCCACTTCGCGGGTCTCGTGGCCGCGGGGCTGCACCCCAACCCGGTGCCCCACGCGCACGTGACCACCTCCACGGTGCACAAGACCCTCGCGGGCCCGCGCTCCGGTGTGATCCTCGCGGAAGCGGACCTCAAGAAGAAGGTCGATTCCGCAGTGTTCCCCGGCCAGCAGGGCGGGCCCCTCATGCACGCGATCGCGGCCAAGGCCGTGGCGTTCAAGATCGCGGCCACCGAGGAGTTCCGCGAGCGCCAGCAGCGCACGATCGAGGGCGCGCAGATCCTCTCCGAGCGGTTGAACTCCCCGGATCTCGCGGAGCACGGTGTGTCCGTGCTGACCGGCGGCACGGACGTGCACCTGGTCCTCGTGGACCTGCGCCACTCCGAGCTGGACGGCAAGCAGGCCGAGGACCTGCTGCACCAGGCGGGGATCACGGTCAACCGCAACGCGGTGCCGTGGGACCCCCGCCCGCCCATGACCACGTCCGGGCTGCGTATCGGGACCCCGGCGCTCGCGACCCGCGGTTTCGGCGCGGGCGAGTTCGAGGAGGTCGCGGACGTGATCGCCGAGGCCCTCAAGCCCGGTGCGGACGTCTCCGCCCTGCGCTCGCGCGTGGACGCCCTGACCGAGCAGTTCCCGCTGTACCCCGGCCTCGAGGAGTGGTGAGATGACGGCCCAGGTCCTCGACGGCAAGGCGACCGCGGCCCGGATCAAGGAAGAACTGACCGAGCGCGTGGCCGCACTGCGCGAGCGGGACGTGGTGCCCGGTCTCGGGACCGTGATCGTGGGCGACGATCCCGCCTCGCACTCGTACGTGGCGGGCAAGCACCGCGACTGCGAGCAGGTGGGGATCGCCTCGATCCGTAAGGAACTGCCCGCGGACGCGTCCCAGGAGGAGCTCGAGCGCGTCATCGACGAGCTCAACGACGATCCCCGGTGCACGGGGTACATCGTGCAGTTGCCCCTGCCGCCGCACATGGACACCAACGCCGTGCTCGAGCGCATCGATCCCGCCAAGGACGCCGACGGGTTGCACCCCACGAACCTGGGGCGGCTGGTGCTCAACGTCAACGAGCCCATCACGTCCCCGCTGCCGTGCACGCCGCACGGGATCGTGGAGCTGCTCATGCGTCACGGGGTGGACCTCGCGGG
Organism: Kocuria sp. CPCC 205261; assembly: GCF_040981025.1. NCBI lineage: Bacteria > Bacillati > Actinomycetota > Actinomycetes > Micrococcales > Micrococcaceae > Kocuria > Kocuria sp. CPCC 205261. The sequence goes on from NZ_JAVKPU010000007.1 coordinate 83,232, forward strand.
GCGCCACGTGCTGGTGATCGGCCGCGGTGTGACCGTGGGTCGGCCCATCGGTCTGTTGCTGACCCGCCGGGAGATCAACGCGACCGTGACCCTGGCCCACACGGGCACCCGCAACCTGCCCGAGCTGCTCGCGCAAGCGGACGTCGTGGTGGCCGCGGCGGGGCGCCCGCACATGATCGGGGCGGACCAGATCAAGCAGGGTGCCGTCCTGCTCGACGTGGGTGTCTCCCGGGTCGAGGACACGGAGACGGGCAAGAAGAAGCTCACGGGGGACATCGACCCGGCCGCCGCCGAGCGCGCCTCGTGGCTGTCGCCCAACCCCGGGGGCGTGGGTCCCATGACCCGGGCCATGTTGCTCGTCAACGTGGTGGAGTCCTGCGAACGGGCCGTCGAGTCGGCCTGATCCCGTAGCCTTCCGGTCACGACGCCGCGCGGCCGTCTCGTTCGTTCGAGCCGGCCGCGCGGCGTCGTCGTCCCCGGGGTCTGTGCGGCACGCGGGCGGCCGTAAAACCCGGGAGTCCTCGGTCCGAACACGTGCCGGGAACGAGGTGCGCGGGGCTCAGCCCCGGGATGGCTCCTCGGGGGTGCGTCGGCGCATGTCCGCGATCCCGATCCCCATGGCGATCAGCACGATCACAGTGATCACCGCGAAGCTCGCCGTGAACGCGGCATCCCAGTCGGCGCGGGCGAGCACACCGAAGGTCACCGCCGTGATCAGGGCGGTGCCGATCGCGGTGCCCAACCGAACAGCCCGAACGCCTTGGCGCGCTCCCGACCCTGGAAGTACTCCTGGATCATGCCCACCGCCTGGGGGTTGAGCATCCCGGATCCGAGGCCCTGGATCACCCGGCCGATGTTGAGCACCGTGGTGTTGGGCGCGAGACCGCACAACAGCGAGGCCCCCGCGAAGACCGCGATCCCCGCGATGAACAGCTTCCGGCGGCCGAACACGTCCCCCGCGCGGCCGCTGGCCACGAGCAGCACCCCGAACGCGAGCGCGTACCCGGTGAGCACCCACTGGAGTGCCGAGGAACTCGCCCCCAGCTCCTGCTGGATGGAACTCAGGGCCACGTTCACGATCGAGACGCTGATGAGGGACATGAACAGGGGAACGAGCAGGACCCACAGGATGCGGCGTCGTTCGGCGGGGTCCAGGGCGGGGGAGTCGTCCCCGGGGGAGCGCGGAGAGTCCCGGAAGATGTGCTCACCCTCTCTTGATACCCCCTCGGGGCCCGGTTGTGCCGAGGGGCTCGGGCGACGCCGGTGGGTCGGGTCCCCGGGGACCCGCCCGATTCGGTGCGCCCCGCGCGGTTTGAGACAATGGGTTCATGCAGTCGATCGGATCAGCACACACCCGCGCCACCGACTCCCCGGACGCTCCCCGCACCGGACGCACCGCCCTGTGGGGGACGGTGATCGGGCTGGCCGTCCTGGCCGTGATCTTCGCGGTGGCCCTGATCCAGGCCGCCAACTCCAACTCCCTGCTCGGCTGGATCCTCGCGGGGATCGCCCTGGGCTGGCTCATGCTCGCGGTGTGGGCGCTGAGCATGGTGCGCAAGGCCGCGGCGTACGGCCGTGAGCAGGTGCGCCAGGCACAGGAGCAGTTCCAGGCCCAGCACGGCCGCGCTCCCGCCGCCTCGGCGTCCGCCGGTGCGGGTCAGTCCCTGCGGGACGAGAAGCTCGCCCACGGCATGCAGGTGATCCTGGTGCAGTCCAAGGTCGTGAAGGAACAGCTCTCCGGCGCCGAGCCCGATCCTGAGCAGATCCAGCGGGCCCTGGAGACCATCGACATGACCGCGGCCAACGGGCTGCGCAGCCTCAAGGACTCCTCGAAGCCCGTGAGCGGTACGGTGGTGGACTGAGAACCACCCCGTAACGAGCGAGGAGACACAGGCACATGGCGGATTCCCAGCAGACGGTGCGCATTGCCACGGTGAACGTGAACGGCATCCGAGCGGCGTACCGGCGCGGGATGGCGGACTGGCTCGCCCCGCGCGGCGTCGACCTGTTGTGCCTGCAGGAGGTGCGCGCGCCGGACAAGATCACGCGCGAGCTGCTCGACGAGGACGTGTGGGACGTGCGGCACACCGAGGCCGCCGCCAAGGGCCGCGCGGGCGTCGCGATCGCTACGCGCCGCGACGCGTTCGACGGCGCCCTGCTCCCCACCGAGTCCCGCGTGGGCATCGGGGACGAGTACTTCGACGACTCCGGGCGCTGGATCGAGAACGACGTCCGCCTGCCGGACGGCACCACACTGACCCTGGTCTCCGCGTACGTCCACTCCGGCGAGGTGGACACACCCCGCCAGGACGACAAATACCGCTTCCTGGACGCGATGCTCACCCGCATGCCGCAACTGGCCGAGCGCGGCGATCATGCCCTCGTGGTGGGTGACCTCAACGTGGGCCACACCGAGCGGGACATCAAGAACTGGAAGGGCAACGTCAAGAACGCGGGCTTCCTGCCGCAGGAACGGGCGTACTTCGACAAGTTCTTCGGGGACGTGGGCTACGTGGACGTGGCCCGCAGCCTCGCCGGGGACGTCCCCGGGCCCTACACGTGGTGGTCCTACCGCGGCAAGGCGTTCGACACGGACGCCGGGTGGCGCATCGACTACCACATGGCCACCCCCGGGCTCGCCGCGGCCGCCCGGAGTGCCGTCGTGGACCGGGCCGCCGCGTACGACACGCGCTTCTCCGACCACGCCCCGCTCGTGGTGGACTACCGCCTCTCGTGAGGTCCCGCGCGCCGTCGGACGACGACGCCGCTGCCCGCACCGCACCTCCCCGCCTCCCATGACCGAGAACCGAAAGAAGATGTCGACCGTGACCGAACAGAACACCGCCCCGAACCCCACACCCCGCGTGGTGTCGGGCGTGCAGCCCTCCGCGGACTCCCTGCACCTGGGCAACTACGTGGGAGCGCTGCGCAACTGGGTGGACATGCAGGACGACAACGAGTGCGTGTTCTTCGTGGCGGACCTGCACTCGATCACCGCGGGCCAGAACCCGGCCACGATGTCCGAGCGCACCCGGGTCACGGCCGCGCAGTACATCGCCGCGGGCATCGACCCCGAGCGCTCCACGCTGCTCATCCAGTCCCAGGTGCCGGAGCACACGCAGTTGTCATGGGTGCTCAACTGCATCACCGGTTACGGGGAGGCCGCGCGGATGACCCAGTTCAAGGACAAGTCCCTCAAGCAGGGGGCGGAGAACACCACGGTGGGGTTGTTCACCTACCCCGTGCTGATGGCCGCGGATATCCTGGTGTACCAGGCGAACCAGGTCCCGGTGGGGGAGGATCAGCGCCAGCACCTCGAGCTGACCCGCAACCTCGCGCAGCGGTTCAACTCCCGGTTCGGTGAGACGTTCGTGGTCCCGGACGCCAAGATTCTCGAGAACTCCGCGAAGGTCTACGACCTCGCGAACCCCACGGCCAAGATGTCCAAGTCCGCGCCGTCGGATGCCGGGCTCATCCGCCTGCTGGATCCCGCGAAATCCAACGCCAAGAAGATCAAGTCCGCCGTGACGGACGACGGCACCGAAGTGCGCTTCGACCGCCAGGCCAAGCCGGGGATCTCCAACCTGCTGACCATCTACTCGTCCCTCACGGGCACCCCGGTGGACACCCTCGTGGCCGAGTACGAGGGCAAGATGTACGGCCACCTCAAGGTGGACCTGGCCGAGGTGGTCACCCAGACCCTGGACCCCATCCAGAAGCGCGCCCAGGAACTGCTCGACGATCCCGCCGAGCTGGACCGGCTGCTGGCCCGGGGCGCGCACAAGGCCCGGGAGATCGCGGCCCGCACGGTCACGGACGTCTACGAGCGGATGGGCTTCCTCCTCGGCGCGTGAGTCGCCGGGCGGGGCCCCGTGCGGCACGCCGTGTGGCGCCAGACGCCGTGGGATAGTCTGGACGGGGCCGACCTGAGGAGGATCGTGTGAGCGAGGGACATCCTTCCCCCACCGTGCGCCCGGGCCGGGTGTACGCGGGTGTGGTCATCCGGCTGCCCGAACCCATGGGCCAGGAGTTGCAGGACTGGCGTTCGTCCTTCGGGGACGCGCAAGCGGGCTCGGTCCCCGCGCACATCACACTCATGATCGCCGAGCGCGGGGAGGACTGGGCGGACCTCGTGTCCCACATCCGGGAGGTTGCCGACCGCTGGCAACCGTTCCACGTGGAGATCCGCGGCACGGGGACGTTCCGACCCGTGACCCCGGTGGTCTACCTGCGCATCGAGGGCGGTCACGACCAATGCGTGCAGTTGCACTGCGATCTGAGCGAGCACCACCTGGAGTCCGCGTCCCCCTTCGACTTCCACCCCCACGTGACGCTGGCCCACGGCACCACGGAGGAGGGGCTGGACCGCGCCCAGCACGTGCTGCGCACGTACCACGCGTCCTTCCTGGTGGACCACATCGACCTCTACGAGGGGGACGAACACGGTGCGTGGCACGTGCGGGACCGCATCCCCTTCGGCGGGGCCGGCACGGACGACCGTGACGCACACTGACCCGCCCCCGGTGGTCCCCGCCCTCACGGACCGCACTGGACTGCACGCGGAACACCGGCGCCTGCGCGAAGTACGCCGACAGCTCGCCGCCGAGGGGGCACCCCTGGGCAGGCGGGCCGGCGCCCTGGGTGCGTGGTTCTTCGCGCGGTTCATGTCGGTGTTCCCCGTGCGCGTGGTGGCGCACTACATGTTCCACGGCGGGCCGCTCATGTCCGCCGGGCTCGCGTACCAATTGCTCTTCGCGTCCTCGTCCCTGCTGGTGATCTGCTTCGCAGCACTCGCCACGTTCCTGGGAACCGACTCGCCGCTGCAGCAGACGCTCGTGGCGGGTCTGGTGCAGAACATCCCCGGACTCCTGGACGTGGGGGACGGTAACGGGGGAGTCATCCCGCTGAGCCTGCTCGAGAACACGGGGCCCTTCACCGTGGCCTCCACCGTGGCGCTCGCGGTGTTGTTGTTCACCGCGTGGCGCTGGGTGGCCGGTATCCGGCTGGCCACGCGGCGGATGTTCGAACTGCCGCCCGCCCCCGGGGTGCCCGTGGCGGCCGTACCGCGCGATCTCGCGTGGCTCGTGGTGATCGGGATCCTGCTGCTCGCCTCCGCGACCGTGAGCGTCTTCGCGTCCGGCGCCGTGGACGGGGTGCTGGGGTGGCTCGGTCAGCTCGGTCTCACGCGCCTGCAGCCGTGGTTGGACGGCGGGGCCAAGTCCGCGGTCACGCTCGGCGTGGGTCTGCTCGTGGACATCCTGATGAGCCTGGCCCTGGTGAGCGGGGTCGCCCAGCTCAAACTGCATCGCAAGGCCCTGCTGGCCACCATCGTCACGGGTGCCCTGGGCTCGCAGGTGCTGCGCTACGGCGGCAGCGAAATCATCGCCCGCAGCGCGGACAACCCCTATCTGCTCTCGTTCGCGGTGCTCGTGGGTGTACTGCTGTGGTTCAACCTCTACGGGCAGGTTCTGTTGCTCGCGGCCGCCGTGGGCGCGCTCGTGCAGGCGGACATCCGAGGGGCCCGCGCCCAGCCGGAGCGCGAGGACCGGGCCGTCACGGTCGTGGCGGCGACCTCCCTGCCCGATGCCGCTCGGGGCCTCGGACACGCAACTCCCGTCCGCTTCGACAGGCCGGCGGCGGGCAGCAGCCCCGCGGTAGGTAGTGGCCCCGCGGCGTCGTCGTCGGAGAGCTGAAAGCCCGGGAAAGACCGCGGCCCCGGGATCCACGAGGGATCCCGGGGCCGCGGTCGTGCGACGAGGGGTCACAAGGCGGAGGCGAAGACCGCCTTCTTGACCTCGGCGATGGCCTTGGTCACCTGGATGCCGCGGGGGCACGCCTCGGTGCAGTTGAAGGTGGTGCGGCAGCGCCACACGCCTTCCTTATCGTTGAGGATCTCCAGGCGCATGTCACCGGCCTGGTCACGCGAGTCGAAGATGAACCGGTGCGCGTTGACGATCGCGGCCGGGCCGAAGTACTGCCCGTCCGTCCAGAACACCGGGCACGAGGACGTGCACGCGGCGCAGAGGATGCACTTGGTGGTGTCGTCGAAGCGCGCGCGGTCCTCCTGGGACTGGAAGCGTTCTCCGGTAGGGGTGTGGTCCTCGTTCACCAGGAACGGCATGATCTCGCGGTAGGACTGGAAGAACGGTTCCATGTCCACGATCAGGTCCTTCTCGCACGGGAGGCCCTTGATGGGCTCCACGAGGATGGGCTTGGACAGGTCCAGGTCTTTGAGAAGGGTCTTGCACGCGAGCCGGTTGCGGCCGTTGATGCGCATGGCGTCCGAACCGCATACGCCGTGCGCGCACGAGCGGCGGAAGGACAGGGAACCGTCCAGCTCCCACTTGACCTTGTGCAGGGCGTCCAGCACGCGGTCGGTGCCGTACATGGTCAGGTTCCATTCGTCCCAGTGCGCCTCGGAGCTGAACTCGGGATCATAGCGGCGGACCTTGAGCACCACGTCGTACGTGGGGATCGACTCCTCGCCCTTGTCGCCGGGCTTCTGGGCGTCCTGGGTCTGGTTCTCGGTGGCTGCAGTGGACATCAGTACTTACGCTCCATCGGCTCGTAGCGGGTCATGATCACCGGCTTGGTCTCCTGCCGGATTCCCGCGGTGGGGGACGACGGGTCCTCGTACACCATGGAGTGGACCATGAAGTTCTCATCGTCTCGGTTCGGGAAGTCCTCGCGGAAGTGACCACCGCGGGACTCCTCGCGGTGAAGGGCGGCCACGGACATCACCTTGGCCAGCTGCAGCAGGAAACCCAGCTCCACGGCCTCCAGCAGGTCCAGGTTGAACCGCTTGCCCTGGTCCTGGATGGAGATGTGGGAGTAGCGCTCCTCCAGAGCGGCGATGTCGTCCAGGGCTGTCTGGATGGTCTCGGCCGTGCGGAACACCTGCATGTTGGCGTCCATGGTGTCCTGCAGGTCCTTGCGGATGGCCGCGACCTTCTCGTCACCGTGCGGGCTGCGCGCGTTGTTGAGCAGCGCCTCGGTGCGCTCGGTGGCGTTGTCGGGGATCGGCAGGAACTCGGCGTCCCGCGCGTATTCCGCGGCGTAGATTCCGGAGCGCTTGCCGAACACGTTGATATCGAGCAGCGAGTTGGTGCCCAGACGGTTGGAGCCGTGCACGGACACGCACGCGACCTCACCAGCGGCGTAGAGACCGGGAACCGTGTTCTCGGAGTCCTGGAAGACCTCGCCCTTGATGTCGGTGGGGATGCCACCCATGCAGTAGTGCGCGGTGGGGAACACGGGCACCGGCTCAGTGTAGGGCTCCACACCCAGGTAGGTGCGGGCGAACTCGGTGATGTCCGGGAGCTTGGCGTCGATGTGCGCCGGCTCCAGGTGGGTCAGGTCCAGCAGGACGTAGTCCTTGTTGGGGCCGCAACCGCGGCCCTCACGGACCTCGTTGGCCATGGAACGGGCCACGATGTCACGGGGGGCCAGGTCTTTGATGGTGGGGGCGTAGCGCTCCATGAAACGCTCACCCTCGGAGTTACGCAGGATGCCACCCTCACCACGGGCGGCCTCCGAGACCAGGATGCCCAGGCCCGCCAGGCCCGTGGGGTGGAACTGCACGAACTCCATGTCCTCGAGGGGCAGGCCGTTGCGGAACGCGATCGCCATGCCGTCGCCCGTGAGGGTGTGGGCATTGGACGTGGTCTTGAAGACCTTGCCCGCGCCACCGGAGGCGAAGATCACGGACTTGCACTGGAACACGTGCAGCTCGCCGGTCGCGAGATCGTAGGAGACCACACCGGCGGGGCGGCGGCCCTCCGGGGTGTCCACCATGATCAGGTCCAGGACGTAGTACTCGTTGTAGAACTCCACGTTGTGCTTGATGCACGTCTGGTAGAGGGTCTGCAGGATCATGTGACCGGTACGGTCCGCGGCATAGCACGCGCGGCGGACGGGGTTCTTACCGTGGTCGCGGGTGTGCCCACCGAAGCGACGCTGGTCGATCTTGCCCTCGGGGGTGCGGTTGAAGGGCAGTCCCATGTGCTCCAGGTCCAGCACCGCGTCGATGGCTTCCTTGGCCATGACCTCCGCGGCGTCCTGGTCCACCAGGTAGTCGCCACCCTTGACGGTGTCGAACGTGTGCCACTCCCAGTTGTCCTCCTCGACGTTGGCGAGGGCGGCGCACATGCCGCCCTGGGCCGCACCGGTGTGGGAGCGCGTGGGGTAGAGCTTGGTCAGTACGGCAGTGCGGGCGCGCTGGCCGGATTCAATGGCGGCACGCATGCCGGCGCCGCCGGCGCCGACGATTACCACATCGTACTTGTGAACCTGCATACCAGATGTTCTTTCTATGTGGGTGAGTGGGAGAAGTATCGGGTCCCGGCCGCTCGGGCCGGGACGACGCACGACGGCGGAGCCGGGGGCTCTGCCGTGGCCGCGATCACGCTCCGGGGCAGAAGGACGCCAGCAGCGCGGGGTCCGCACCGGCGGGGCACGGCTCGAAGGTGAAGATCACCATGGTGCCCAGCAGGATCACGAAGCCCGAGGCCACGAAGAGCAGCACCTTGAGCCAGAAGCGGGTGGTGTTGCGATCGGCGTAGTCGTCGATGATGGTGCGGATACCGTTGGTGCCGTGGAGCATGGCCAGCCACAGCATGACCAGGTCCCAGACCTGCCAGAACGGGTTGGCCCACTTGCCGCCCACGAATCCGAAGTCGATCGCGTGCACGCCGTCCCCCACCATGAGGTTGACGTAGAGGTGACCGAACACGAGCACGAGCAGCACCATGCCCGACATGCGCATGAACAGCCACGCGATCATCTCGAAGCTGCTGCGGGACGAACCGGCGCGGTTGTACTTCACGCCGTCCACCTGAAGGTCCCGGCTGCGGGGGACGCTGATCTTGGTCTTAAGAGGAGTGCTCACGGAATTAACCCCCGAAAACGACTGAGAGGTGACGGATGAGGAACGGGATCATCACGATGACCCAGAGGGCGATGACGCCCCAGAGCAGACCCTTCTGGTTCTTGGTCCCACCCTTCCAGAAGTCGATCAGGATGATGCGCAGGCCGTTGAAGGCGTGGTAGACGATCGCGGCCACGAGGCCGGCCTCGCCGAGACCCATCACGGGGTTCTTGTAGGTCGCCATCACTGCGTTATACGCCTCGGGGGATACACGCACGAGAGCGGTGTCGAGGACGTGGACCAGCAAGAAGAAGAAGATGGCCACGCCGGTAATACGGTGGGCGACCCAAGACCACATGCCGTACTGGCCGCGGTAAAGGGTGCCCCTGGTTGAGTTCGCCACGGAATGTCCTCCCTGTGTCGCTCGTCGTCGTGCGCACCGAAGAATGGTCGAAGAAGAAGGCAGCGTTCTCGCGCGAGTGCACGGCGATGGCGGAGCCCTGGCTGGCTCTGTCATGGATGATGCGGTAGTTCTCGTCAAAGATACCAGCCCCCCGCACATTTCCTGACAACGTGTCTGCAAGTGTGCCCCCCGGAATAGCGCGGAATTAGCGCATTGTTCTGTGTCTGAATCGGCTCCGGCCGCGCGCCGTCCGAACGCCCCGCGAGCGGCCGTCAAGCGGCCCCCAAGCGGCCCGTGATACGCGCCCGAGCGGCCCCACGACCCCCGTGCGTAAGGTCCGCCGGCGACGTCTCACGGGGCCTTCGCGGGACTCTCTCGCCCGGGCGCGGGGTCGGGTCCGCGAAGGCTCACGGGAAGTCCCCGTGGGCCGGCCGGCCGCGTCGTGGGTGGGCACACCCGGCCCGTGTGCGGCCCGTACCCCGGGATGTCACGGGTGACGCATCCAGGGCCGCCGGGGGAGGGGGCCGTACACTGACCGTCGTGACTTCGCCATTGCAACGTTTCCATCCGTTCATCCCCGCGGGCGGGGTGGGTTCACGGCTGTGGCCGCTGTCCCGTGCGGATGCCCCCAAGTTCCTGCTGGACCTCACGGGCTCCGGCTCGTCCCTGCTGCGGGCCACCTTTGACCGGCTCGCGGGTCTGTCCGCCGGTCCGGTCATGGTCGTGACCGGGCGCTCCCACGCCGGGGCGGTGCAGGAACAGCTGCCCGAGCTCACGGCGGACGACCTCGTGCTCGAGCCGTCCCCCAAGGACTCCGCGGCGGCGATCGGCCTCGCGTGCACGCTCATCGAGCGCCGCGACCCCACCGCGATCATCGGTTCGTTCGCGGCGGACCACGTGGTGGAGCCCGCCTCGGCGTTCCAGGAGGTCGTCAAGGAAGCGGTGCGCGCGGCGGACACCGGACGCATCGTCACGATCGGGATCACGCCGTCGTCGCCCGCCACGGGCTTCGGCTACATCAAGGCGGGGCAGTCCCTGGGACTCGATCAGGCACCCCACGCGCTCGCCGTGGAGCAGTTCGTGGAGAAGCCGGACGAGGAGACCGCGCGCGCTTACGTGGCCAGCGGGAAGTACACGTGGAACGCGGGCATGTTCGTGGCGCCCGTGGGTCTCATGCTCTCCTACCTGCGCCGCAGCGAACCCGAGCTCGCGCGGGGCCTGGACCGAATCGCGGACGCGTGGGAGACCCCCGAGCGGGACGCCGTCGTGGACAAGGTGTGGCCCACCCTGACCAAGACCGCGATCGACTACGCCGTGGCCGAACCCGCCGCCGCGGCCGGGGACGTGGCCATGGTCCCCGGGGACTTCACGTGGGAGGACGTGGGGGACTTCGCGGCGATCAACCGGCTCAACAAGGTGGACCCGCGCACGGACGCGCCAGTGTCCATCCTGGGCCAGAACAACCGTGTGCTCACGGACGAGTCCTCCGGGATCGTCGTGTCCGACACGGGGCGGTTGATCGCGCTGATCGGCGTGGCGGACATCGTGGTCGTGGACACCCCGGATGCCCTGCTGGTCACCACGGCCGAGCACGCGCAACGGGTCAAGAACGCGGTGGACTCCCTCAAGCGCAACGGCGACACGGACGTCCTGTGAGCCCCGCCGCCGCCCGCGCTGAATCACCGCGCGGGGTCCCGGCGGTACTGTGACACACATGTTGGATCTACCTCTGCCGTCCGCCGACGACATCGGACTGCCCCCGGCCATCGGCCCCCTGCTCTCGCACTACCTCCCGGACCTCGTGCGCTTCCGCCGGGACATCCACAAGCACCCGGAACTGTCCTACGAGGAGTACCGCACCACGGACCGGATCGTGCACGCCCTCGAGGCCGCCGGGTTGCACCCCGTGCGCTTCGAACGCACCGGGTGCTACGTGGACGTGGGTCGCGGGCCCGTGATGGTGGGCCTGCGCGCGGACATCGACGCCCTGCCCATCCTCGAGGACACTGGCCTGGACTACGCGTCCGTCAACGAGGGCGTGATGCATGCGTGCGGTCACGACATCCACACCACGGTCATGCTCGGGGTGGCCCGCGTGCTCGCCGACGTGCACCGTTCGTCCCCGTTCGCGGGCACCGTGCGCGTGGTCTTCCAGCCGGCCGAGGAGAAACTGCCCGGCGGCGCCCTGACCATCATCAAGGAGGACGTGCTGGCCGGCGTGCCGCGGATGTTCGCCCTGCACTGCGAACCCAAGGTGGACGTGGGCCAGGTAGGCACGCGCATCGGGGCGATCACCTCGGCGTCGGACACCATCCGGATCGAGCTGTCCGGACGCGGCGGGCACACGTCCCGCCCGCACCTGACCGAGGACCTGGTCTACGCGATGAGCCAGATCGCGATCAACGTGCCCGCGGTGCTCTCCCGGCGCGTGGACGTGCGCTCCGGGGTGGCCGTGGTGTGGGGTCAGATCCACGCAGGTGTGGCACCCAACGCGATCCCCATGTCCGGTTTCATGTCCGGGACCATGCGCTGCCTGGACGCGGACGCGTGGTCGCGCGCCGGGGACATGCTGGACGAGGTCGTGGAGCAGGTGGCCGCACCGTACGGCGTGAACGTGGACCTCGAGCACATCCGGGGTGTGCCGCCGGTGGTCAACGGCGAGACCGAGACCACCCTGCTGGAGATCGCCGCGCGAGCGGAGCTGGGGGAGGAGAGCATCCTGCTGGTGGAGCAGTCCATGGGCGGGGAGGACTTCGCGTGGTTCCTGCAGCACGTCCCCGGCGCCATGATGCGCCTGGGGACCCGGGCTCCCGGCGGCCGAACCTACGACCTGCACCAGTCCGACTACGCCCCTCAGGAGGAGGCGATCGGCTGCGGCGTGCAGGTCATGGCCTCCACGGCGTTGCGCGCCATCCGCTTGCGCGTGCGCGAGCTCGCGGACGCGACGACGACGCCGGACGCCCCGCAGTCCTGACACGCCCGCGGTGAGCGTACTGCTGGGTACTTCCGGGGCTACACTGAGCTGACCTATGACCCGGCTCACTGCACGGGTCACCGCCCGGGGGCACGGGCCGGTGACCCGTGCACTGTGTTCCCGGGTCACGACCCACATCTGATCCCAGTCCGACCGGAGGACCTCATGACCACTCGACGTTTGCGCACCCTGGGGACGCTTGGCCTGGCCGGGGTCACCGGCCTGGTCCTGGCGGGTTGCGGTGCCGCCCCGGACAACGCCGGCGACAGCAGCGCCCAGGCCTCCGACTTCAAGGGCTGCATTGTCTCCGACGACGGCGGTTTCCAGGACCGTTCCTTCAACCAGAGCTCCTATGAGGGCCTCAAGGCCGCCGAGGAGCACAAGGGCATCCAGATCAGCCAGGCCGAGTCCCAGTCCGAGACGGAGTTCGAGCCCAACCTGACCTCCATGGCGCAGCAGGGCTGCAACCTCACGGTCTCCGTGGGCTTCCTGCTCGCGGACACCACCAAGAAGGTGGCCGCGGCCAACCCGGACAAGCACTTCGCGATCGTGGACGACAACTCGATCAAGGCGGACAACGTCAAGCCCATCGTCTACAACACCGCCCAGGCGGCGTTCCTGGCCGGGTACCTCGCGGCGGGCACGTCCGAGACGGGCAAGGTCGCCACGTACGGCGGCATGGACATTCCCACCGTGACCGTGTTCATGGACGGTTTCGCGGACGGGGTGAAGTACTACAACGAGAAGAACAAGGCGGACGTGCAGGTCCTCGGGTGGAACAAGGACTCCCAGAACGGCACGTTCCTGAGCTCGTTCCAGGATTCTTCCAAGGCCAAGACCGTCACGCAGAACCTCATCGGCGAGGGCGCGGACGTGGTCCTGCCCGTCGCCGGCCAGGCGGCCCAGGGCACCGTGGACGCCGTGACTGAGGCCAACCGCAGCGGCAAGGACGTCCGGCTGATCTGGCCGGACACCGACGGCTACGAGACCCTGGACGCCGGCAAGGAGTTCCTGCTCACGTCCGTGCTCAAGGAGATGTCCACCTCGGTCGAGGACGTCGTGACGCAGGCCGCGGACGGCAACTTCGACAACACCCAGTACGTGGGCACGCTCGAGAACGGTGGTGTGGGCCTGGCCCCCTACCACGACCAGCAGGACGAGGTCAGCGAGGACCTCGACAAGCAGGTCCAGCAGCTCAAGCAGGACATCATCGACGGCAAGGTCACGGTGCAGTCCAAGAACGCCCCCACCGCCTGAGCGGGCGGGCCCGGCAGGAGCAGAACAGTGCAGTTGAAACTGACGGACGTCACCAAGAAGTTCGGTGACTTCACCGCCAACAACCGTGTGAACCTCACGGTGGAACCACATCAGATCCACTGTTTGCTCGGTGAGAACGGTGCGGGCAAGTCCACGCTCATGAACGTGCTGTACGGGCTGTACGAGCCCACGTCCGGCACGATCGAGATCGACGGCGCGCCCGTCAGTTTCTCCGGCCCCGGCGATGCCATGGCGGCCGGGATCGGCATGGTGCACCAGCACTTCATGCTGATCCCGGTCTTCACGGTCGCCGAGAACGTGGCCCTGGGTCACGAGAACACGCGCGGGATGTCCCTGGACCTGGAGACCACCCGGGCCCGGATCCGGGAGATCTCCGAACGCTACGGCTTCGCGGTGGACCCGGACGCCGTGGTCGAGGACCTGCCCGTGGGCGTCCAACAGCGGGTCGAGATTATTAAGGCCCTCGTGCGGGACGCCAAGGTGCTGATCCTCGACGAGCCCACGGCCGTGCTGACCCCGCGGGAGACGGACGAGCTGCTCGAGATCATGCGGCAACTGCGGGACAACGGCACGTCCATCGTGTTCATCTCCCACAAGCTACGCGAGGTCCGGGCCGTGTCGGACGTGATCACCGTGATCCGCCGCGGGGAAGTGGTCGGACAGGTGGGCCCTGAGACGTCCACGGATGAGCTCGCGGCGCTCATGGTGGGCCGTGACGTCTCCCTGACCGTGGCCAAGGACACCGCCCACACCACCGGTACCGCGCTCGAGGTGCGCGGGCTCACCGTGGTGGGGGACAACGGCGTCGTCCTGTTGGACGACGTGGAATTCGACGTCGCGCCCGGCGAGATCCTGGCCGTGGCCGGTGTGCAGGGCAACGGACAGACCGAGCTCACCCAGGCCCTCGTGGGACTCGAGGAGCAGGTGAGCGGTTCCGCGCGCCTGGACGGGCAGGAACTCGTGGGGCTGCGCACCCGGGAGATCCTGGCCAGCGGTGTGGGTTTCGTGCCCGAGGACCGTTCCACGGACGGACTCGTGGGCACCTTCACCGTGGCCGAGAACCTCGTGCTGGACCGCTACCGGGAACGGCAGTTCGCGGCGGGACCGTCCCTGCGCCTCGGTGCGATCAGTGGGCACGCCGGCTCTGAGGTGAACGAGTACGACATCCGCACCGGATCCGTGGACTCTCCGGTGGCCACGCTCTCCGGCGGCAATCAGCAGAAGGTCGTGATCGCCCGCGAGCTCGGGCGGCCCCTCAAACTGTTCGTGGCGTCCCAGCCCACGCGCGGCGTGGACGTGGGATCCATCGAGTTCATCCACAGGCGCATCGTGGCCGAGCGGGACAAGGGCACCGCGGTGCTCATCGTGTCCACCGAACTGGACGAGATCTACGCACTCGCGGACCGCATCGCGGTGTTCTTCCACGGTCGCCTCATGGGTATCGTGGGCCCGGACACCCCGCGCGAGGCCCTTGGGCGCATGATGGCCGGTGAGCCCGCGGACAGCGTGCTGCCGCCCGCGCCGTGGGATCACTCGCACGACGACGGCGGGTCCCCGGCGGGTGCCCCCGCGGGCGGCTCGACGGCCGCACCCGCGACCGCTCCCGCTCACGCGGGCGATGCCGCTGCCGTCACCCTGGATGGGGACGGCCTCGATCCCGGCGCCCACCCCGCCGACCGAACCACCGACCGATCCGAGGGGAACCGCACGGCATGAGCGCGTCCACCGCACCGGCCACCTCCGATCAGGTCTCGGCCCCGCCACCCACCGAACTCTCCGCTGAGGACCCGCGCCGCACCCTGCTGGGCTCCACCCTGCAGTCGGTGCTCGCGGTCGTCGTGGCGCTGATCCTGGGCGGGCTGCTGATCGCAGTCACGGACGAGCGCGTCCGCCAGGCCGCCGGTTACTTCTTCGCCCGCCCCGGGGACACGCTCTCCGCGATGTGGCGAGCGGCCTCGAGCGCGTACATCGCCATGTTCTACGGCGCGGTGTATAACCCCAACGGCAGCACGCTCGCGGACCGGTTGTACCCGCTGACCGAGACCCTGACCGTGGCGACCCCCCTGATCCTCGCGGGTCTGGGCGTGGCCCTTGCGTTCCGGGCCGGGCTGTTCAACATCGGCGCCCAGGGACAGATCCTGATCGGTGCCACGCTCGCGGCGTGGGTTGGTTTCGCGTGGCAGTTGCCCGTGGGACTGCACCTGCTCGCCGTCGTCGTCGCCGGCGCCGCGGGCGGTGCCGTGTGGGGCGGGATCGTGGGACTGATCAAGGCGCGCACGGGCGCGCACGAGGTCATCCTCACGATCATGCTCAACTACGTGGCCCTGAACCTCGTGGCGTGGTTGCTCACGCTGCCGGGGTTTCAGCGCGAGGGCTCGTCCAACCCCATCAGCCCGCCCGTCGCGGACACCGCGATGTTCCCCAAGCTGCTGGGTGACCACTTCCGGTTGCACTGGGGCTTCGTGGTCGCCGTGCTGGCCACCGTGGCCGTGGCGTGGCTGCTCAACCGTTCCACCGTGGGCTTCGAGCTGCGCGCCGTGGGAGCGAACCCCCGCGCCGCGCGTACCGCGGGCATTTCCGTGACCCGCGGGTTCGTCGTCGTCATGCTCCTCGCCGGCCTGCTGGCCGGGCTCGCGGGTACCGCGCAGATCGCCGGTACGGAACACTCGCTGACCTCGGGCGTGGCCGCGTCCTTCGGCTTCGACGCGATCACCGTAGCCCTGCTCGGCCGCTCGCGTCCGTGGGGGACGTTCTTCGCGGGCATCCTCTACGGGGCCTTCCGCGCCGGTGGCGTGACCATGCAGTCCATGACGGGGACCAACATCGACATCGTGCTGGTCGTGCAGTCCCTGATCGTGCTGTTCGTGGCGCTGCCCCCGCTATTCAAGTTCGCTACCCGTCGCTCGCAGGAGGCCGCCGCGTGAGTACCGCTATCACTTCGCAGTCCTCCGGTCCTTCGTCCGGATCTCCGGAGCACGCGCCCGAAGCCGCTCTGGCCACCTCCGCCGCGAACCGCGCCGTGGGTGTGCGGACCCTGCGGCCCGCAATCGGCCTGGGTGTCCTGGCGCTCGTGTCCCTGATCGTCTTCGCGCTGAACGCCTCCGGGCAGAGGGTGGACTTCCGGTTCTCGAATGACGGCGGTGCCATCCGCCTGCCCGACGTCTCCGTGCCCTCCGCCCCCTACGGTTGGGTAGTCACGATCGTGCTCGCCGCCCTCGCGGTGTACGCGGCCGTGCAGGCGCGCAAGCTGCCGCGCTGGGCGGTGATCGTGGCCGGTTTCTTCTTCGTGACCGGGTTCCTGGTGTGGATCGTGGGCACCGCCCAGACGCCCAGCATCTCCATCACGGCGTTGCTCGCCGGGTCCGTGGCACTCGCCACGCCGCTCGTTTTCGGTTCCTTGGGCGGTCTGCTGTGTGAGCGCTCGGGCGTGGTGAACATCGCGATCGAGGCCCAGCTGCTCTTCGGTGCGTTCTCCGCCGCGGTCGCCGGGACCGTGGCCGGCAACCCCTGGGTGGGTCTGCTCGCGGCGATGCTGGGAGCGGTGCTGGTCGCCGCCGTGCTCGCGCTGTTCGCGATCCGCTACCGCGTGAACCAGGTGATCGTGGGCGTGGTGCTCAACGTGCTCGTCTCCGGCCTGACCGGGTTCCTCTTCGCGACCGTGCTCGAGCCCAACGCCGCGTCCTTCAACGCACCGGACCGCTTGCCGCACGTGCGCATCCCGGTCCTCGCCGAGATCCCCGTGGTGGGTCCCGTGCTGTTCGACCAGTCGGTGATCGGCTACATCATGTACCTCGCGGTGATCGTGGTGTGGTTCGCGCTGTACCGGACCCGATGGGGTCTGCGTACCCGCGCGGTGGGGGAGCACCCCAAGGCCGCGGACACCCTGGGTGTCTCGGTGAATGCGCTGCGCGTGCGCAACGTGTTGTTGGGCGGTGCCGTGGCCGGTCTGGGCGGGGCGTTCTACACGCTCGTCTCGGTCTCCGCGTTCACGCGCGATATGACCGCGGGCGCCGGGTACATCGCCCTGGCCGCGCTGATCTTCGGCCGCTGGAACCCCGTGGGTGCGCTGCTCGCGTCCCTGCTGTTCGGTTTCGCATCCAACCTGGAATCCATCCTGTCCTTCCTGGGCACCCCTGTGCCCAGCCAGTTCCTGGCCATGCTGCCGTACGTGGTCACGATCCTCGCGGTGGCGGGTCTCGTGGGCCGTTCCCGCGGCCCGGCCGCCTCGGGCGAGCCGTACACCAAGGAATGACGCGCACCACGGTACGACGACGCCGGCGCATGCGCCGCTCGCATGGCCACGCGGCGTCGTCGACCGGTGGTGCAAACGCGAGACCGAGCAGTTCCAGAACCGAGCAATCCTGACGTTCGAGCGACGAGGAGAGGCAACGATCATGAGTGGCACCCGCAACCCGGTGGACGAGGCCACGTGGCGCGAACTGCAGCGTGCCGCCACGGACGCCCTGGCCCACTCCTACTCGCCGTACTCCCGATACCCGGTGGGGGCGGCCGCACTCGTGGATGACGGCCGCGTGGTCACGGGCGCGAACATCGAGAACGCGTCCTACGGGGTGACCCTGTGCGCCGAGTGCTCCATGGTGAGCGCGCTGTTCATGTCCGGCGGGGGCAAGCTCCTGGCGTTCGTGTGCGTGGACGGTCACGGAGAGGTGCTCATGCCGTGCGGGCGCTGCCGGCAGCTGCTCTACGAACACCGGGCCCCGGGGATGGAACTGCTCACGGTCAGCGGGGTCCGCACCATGGACCAGGTGCTCCCGGACGCGTTCGGGCCGGAGAACCTGTAACCGGGGCGGAGCGACGTCGAGCCCGTCACGGACCGGCGCACGGGCCCGGTCCCCGGTATCGGCGGAGCCCGCGCCACCTATACTTTGCAGGAAACCAAGCCCGGCTCTGAAAGGGAAACGAACACGTGGGTCTGAGAGATCTGTTCCGCAGCAAGAAGAACGACACCCCGACACCCCAGCCGGCTCCCGGCGCCCGCCCCGTCGACCCTGCGGCCGCTCCCCAGAGCGCGCAGGGCGCTCCCGAGGCACCGCAGCAGGCGCAGGAGAACGCGCCGCGTCGTCATGATCCGAACGCAGTCGCCCTGCCGGAGTCCGGTGCGCTGCGCAACCTCGTGGAGCTGTTGCTGTCCCGCGGCGCGGACCGTGCGCGGCTGACCCTCGTGCAGTCGGGCAACATCATGACGCACCAGACCCGCCAGGCCGTCGGGGACGCCCAGGACGAGGTCGAGAACGGCACCGTGGACCAGGGCTCGCCGCTGTTCGAGGACGTCGCGGATCTCTACACCCAGGCCATGAACACCCCCGTGGGGCCGTGGCGTCAGCTGGACCTGATCGCCGCCAACCCGCACGACGGGCAGCGCGAGATCACCGTGACCTACGACTTCCCCAACGGAGAGTCCCGCACGGAGCAGTACGTGCACGGCGCCCCGGCGGAGGCGTCGCAGCATGACCCGGTGGCCGGGGCCCCCGTCGTCGACGGCGCGCTCGCCGAGGACTCCCGGCCCGCCGCCGGGACAGTCCCGGCCGACACCGCCCAGGTCGGCGACGACGCCGTGCGGGTGGTGCCCGAGCATGGGCCGAGCGAACCCGCCGAGGACGGCGAGGTGCTCACGGCCGGTCACGCGGCCCCCGTGGTCGCCGAGGACACCGACCCCGCGCCCGTTGTGGAGCACGAGCAGTCCGAGCCCGCGGCCCCGGTCGTGCAGGACGAGTCCCTCGAAACGCCCGCGGTGGCCGATCGGGATGCCGCCGAGCTCACGGCGCAGCAGGAAGAGGCCGAGCAGCTCCAGCGGTCGGAGCCGCTCGACGAGCGGGGACAGTTCGAGCAGCGGGAGTCGGCCCTCGACGCCGAGCCCGTCGCGCAGACCACCGAGGATCGTCCCGAGGTGATCGACGCGACCGAGGAACGGGCCACCGAGAACGAGGAGTCCACCCCCGAGGACCTCCCGGCCCACGTGGACGAGTCCGAGTTCGGCATGGAACCCGCCGAGAACCTCGTGCCCGCCGCCTCTGCGCAGGACACCGAGGACGACCCCGCGAGCGCACCGCAGGTCGCGCTCGCCACGGACGTGGCGCCGTCGTACCGCGGGGCCGAGCCGGAGCAGGGACTCGACCCGGACGCGTTGGCCCCGGGCAACCTCGCGCTGACCACGGGTGACGTGGTCTCCCGCTTGGCGGACGCGCAGCGGCACCTGTTCGACTCCGAGGGCACCGCGCGGGACGTCTCCACCGTGTTGATCCGCGTGCGCGCCCTGGGCACGTACTACGACGCGCTGACCCACGTGCGCCTCAACGGGTTCTGGGATCAGCGTCCGACCTTCGAGCTGGTTCCGGAGGAACTGCTCAAGGTCCAGGAGCTCAAGGACGATTCCTACGTGGAGGGCTCCGGCGCACCGCTGGCCATGATGTTCCGCTTCCGCCCGGGCGTCCCGCCCGAGGTCACGTTCGACTACTCGGACGAGGAGGCCTTCGTTCGTTACGAGCAGCGCCTGCCAGGGCAGAACTATCTCGAGGAGCTGCGGATGTACCCGCGCACCGGCTCCAACATCCCGGAGCACGTGAACGAGGCACTGCAGGACTGGAACTACTGATCCATGACCACGAGAACCACTCCCGAGGCCCCCGACCGCACCACGGACGGGGGCCTCGGGCCACACCGCCGGATCTGCCTGCACGATCACCTGGACGGCGCGCTGCGACCGGCCACGATCATCGACCTCGCCGCAGGTTTCGGCCATGAGCTGCCCGCCACGGACCCCGCCGCGCTCGGTCGGTGGTTCCGGGACAGCGCCAACTCGGGCAGCCTGGAGCGATACCTCGAGACCTTCACGCACACCGTGGCCGTGACCCAGACCGCGGACGCGCTGCGCCGGGTGGCCCGCGAGTACGTCGCGGACTGCGCGGCGGACGGGATCGTGCACGCGGAAGTGCGCTGGGCCCCGGAACAGCACGTGGCCGGTGGGCTCACGCTCGACGCCGCCGTGGATGCCGTGCAGGCCGGTCTCGCCGAGGGCGTGGCCGAGGTCAAGGCCGCGGGCGGTCACCTCTCAGTCGTGCAGATCCTGTGCGCCATGCGCCACCTGGACCGCTCTCTCGAGATCGCCGAGCTCGTGGTGCGCCGCGTGCGTGCCGCGGCGTCCGATCACGCGGGCTCCGACCACGCGGCGTCTGACACCACGACGTCGCACGGGGGCGTCCCCGGCGAACCCGCACCCGGGTCCGTGGTCGCGTTCGACCTCGCCGGACCCGAGCGCGGTTTCCCGGCGTCGGGCCACCAATCGGCCCTCGACCTACTCGCGGAGAACTTCATCCCCGTGACGCTGCATGCGGGTGAAGCGGACGGTGCGGAGTCCATGGCGGATGCGCTCACCGCCGGACGCGCCCTGCGCCTGGGTCACGGCGTGCGGTTGCTCAACGAGGACCCCGATGCGCGGTCGCCGCTGTCCCGGTGGATCCGCGACCGCAGGATCGCGCTGGAGGTCTGCCCTTGCTCCAACCTGCAGACCGGTGCGAGCGCGGTGTGGGGGGACGACATCGCCCATCACCCGGCCACCCGGTTTCTGCGGCACGGCTTCGCGGTCACGATCTCCCCGGATAACCGGCTCATGAGCGACACCTCCGTGGGCAACGAGCTCGAGCTGTTGCGTGAGCAGGCGGGGTGGGACGAGGCCGATCTGGTCGCGGTGCAGCGCAACGCGGCCCGCGCGGCGTTCGTGCCGCGGGCCTATCAGGAATGGCTCGAACGCCACGTGACGGGTGAGGACGCATGACGGCGCCCGAGGAACCGACACGAGAGGCGCCCGCGGGGTCTGTGACCCCGCACGATGAGTCGGCGCAGAAAGCCAGGACGGGAAACATGACCGCCCATGACCCGGCGGCGCCGGACCGAGGCTCCGCACCGGGCGCGGAGTTCGAGCGGCTGCTCGCCGTCATGGACCGCTTGCGTTCGCCGGGCGGGTGCCCGTGGGATGCCGCCCAGACCCACGAGTCGCTGCTGCGCTACCTCGTGGAGGAGAGTTACGAGGTCGTGGAGGCGGTCGAGGCGCTCGAGCCGTCCGAGCGGCGTCGTACCGAGCTCGTGGAGGAACTCGGGGACGTACTGCTGCAGGTCGTCTTCCACTCGCGCATCGGCCAGGAACACCCCGACGGGCAGCGCTTCGACATCTCGGACGTGCTGGCCGCGGTCACGGACAAGCTCGTGCGGCGCCACCCCGCGGTGTTCTCACCGGGCGACGACGCCGCGGCGCGCCAGGCCGCGGGGACGACCGCTGCGACTGCGGGCGCTGTGAAGGCGACCGCTGCGGACAGCACCGTTGTCGAGGGCACCACCCTGGACAGTGCCAGCCCAGGCGGCACTGGCTCGGATGTCACGGGCGCGAGCGGCGTCGTCGGCAACGGGACACCGAGCGATGCGGAACTCGCCGCGCGCTGGGACGCCGTGAAACGCCGCGAGAAACCCCAGCGCACGCGGATCTTCGACGGCATCCCGCCGGCGCTGCCCGCGCTCGCGTACGCCGAGAAGGCCCTGTCCAAGGCGCGCCGGCACGGCGTGGCCGGGCTCCCGGAACCGCGCCCCGAGTCGGACGAGCAGGACCGGCAGGCGGAGGAGGACGCGCTGGGGGAGGAGTTGTTCCGCCGCGTGCAGGACAGCTCCGCGCGCGGCCTCGACGCCGAGCGCGCATTGCGGACGGCGGTGCGACGGTTCGTGCGTGACCACGACGCACCTTTATCGCCCGCACCCAGCGATGCTCGGTAGGCTAAAGACCGGGGGACCGCCCCACGGGTCGACGACCGACAAGGAGATTTTCATGGCAATGATCATTGCGCTGCAAGCCCGCCAGATTCTGGACTCCCGTGGCAACCCCACGGTCGAGGTTGAGGCACTGCTCGAGGACGGCAGCTTCGGGCGCGCGGCCGTGCCCTCCGGCGCGTCCACCGGTGAGTTCGAGGCCGTGGAGCGCCGCGACGGCGACAAGAAGGTCTTCCTGGGCAAGGGCGTGCTGGACGCCGTCCACGCCGTGGACGAGGAGATCGAGCAGGCCGTGGTGGGCCTGGACGCCTCCGACCAGCGCGCCGTGGATCAGGCCATGTTGGAACTGGACGGTACCGACAACAAGGCCAAGCTGGGCGCCAACGCGATTTTGGGCGCCTCCATGGCGATCGCCCGTGCGGCTGCGAGCTCCGCAGACCTGGAACTGTACAAGTACCTGGGCGGGCCCAACGCGCACGTGCTGCCGGTGCCCATGATGAACATCCTCAACGGCGGTTCCCACGCGGACTCCAACGTGGACATCCAGGAGTTCATGATCGCCCCGATCGGTGCTCCCACGTTCTCCGAGGCCCTGCGCTGGGGCGTGGAGGTCTACCACAGCCTCAAGTCCGTGCTCAAGGACCGCGGGCTGTCCACCGGTCTGGGTGACGAGGGCGGATTCGCCCCGAACCTGGAGTCCAACGCCGCCGCGCTGGACCTGATCCTCGAGGCCATCGAGAAGGCCGGGTACAAGCCCGGTCAGGAGATCGCGCTGGCCCTGGACGTGGCGTCCTCCGAGTTCCACGAGAAGGGTTCCTACACCTTCGAGGGCCAGAAGCGTTCGGCCGAAGACATGTCCCGGTACTACGCCGAGCTGGTCGAGAAGTACCCGCTCGTGTCCATCGAGGACCCCCTGGACGAGAACGACTGGGAGGGCTGGGCAGCGCTCACCGAGCACATCGGGGACAAGGTCCAGCTCGTGGGTGACGACCTCTTCGTGACCAACCCGGAGCGCCTGGGTCGCGGCATCGACGAGCACGTGGCCAACGCCCTGCTCGTGAAGGTCAACCAGATCGGCTCCCTCACCGAGACCTTCGACGCGATCGAGCTCGCCCAGCGCGACGGCTACCGCTGCATGATCTCCCACCGTTCCGGCGAGACCGAGGACACAACGATCGCGGACATCTCCGTGGCCGTGAACGCGGGTCAGATCAAGACCGGTGCCCCGGCGCGTTCCGAGCGCGTGGCGAAGTACAACCAGCTGCTGCGCATCGAGGAGGAGCTCGGCGATTCCGCGACCTACGCCGGCGCTTCCGCGTTCCCCCGCTTCACCGGCAAGTGAGCTGTGCGGCGGCCCCCGTGCCGCCGTGGGTTCCCTGATGACGACGCCGCTCGCCCCGTTCCCGGGGCCGGGCGGCGTCGTGCTGCGGGTAGACTGACCGAGCACGAACCACCCACGTCACCCGGGAGGCACCCATGGTCGGACCCCGCCCGCGGATCCCCCGTATGGGCCCCGAACCCGCTGACGACACCCCGCGCGAACCGCGCGGCGGGCGCTCGCGGGACGCTCGG
Organism: Kocuria sp. CPCC 205261; assembly: GCF_040981025.1. Classification (NCBI taxonomy): domain Bacteria; kingdom Bacillati; phylum Actinomycetota; class Actinomycetes; order Micrococcales; family Micrococcaceae; genus Kocuria; species Kocuria sp. CPCC 205261. The sequence continues at coordinate 107,097 of NZ_JAVKPU010000007.1, forward strand.
CGCAACCCTCCGCGGGATACGCAACGGTCCGCGAAACGGGACTCGCTGAGGGACACCCCCTCCCAGGACAGCGCTGGCGGCTCGTCGACGCTCGCGGCCCCCACACCCGCCCACTCGTTCAACGGGCGCCTCGTGGCCCTGATCGTGGTGGCCACGCTCATCGTGTTCCTGGCCGCGCCCACCACCAAGATCTTCTTCGACCAGCGCGCGCAGATCTCCGCGCTGCAGCAGAGCATCGCCCACGAACAAGAGCGACAACAGCAGCTCAAGCACGAGGAACAACTGTGGGGGGACGACTCCTACGTGGAGCAACAAGCGCGTGAGCGGATGTCCTACGTGATGCCGGGGGAGAACGCCTACCTGGTGCTCGGCGCGCAACCGGGCGTGCGCCAGAGCGTCGAATCCTCCGCCGAGCAGGTCGAGGCTAGCAAGCCGGCGTGGGCGGACGGGCTGTGGCAGTCCGTGGTGGACTCCGCGTACCCGCCCGAACAGATCACCCTTGAACCGCAGACCCGAGGAAGTGGCAATCAGTGACCGCAGCGGCCCATGAACACCGCCCGTCCGTGACCGATCAGGACCGCACCGTGGTGGGACACCAGCTGGGTCGGCCCCCGCGGGACGTCGTGGAGATCGCGGCGCGCTGCGTGTGCGGGAACCCGCTGGTCGTGGCCACGGCCCCCCGGTTGAGCAACGGTTCCCCGTTCCCCACGGTCTTCTACCTCACGCACCCCGTGATCACGTCCGCGGTGTCCCGGCTCGAGGCCGAGGGCACCATGTACGGCATGTCCGACCGGATCACTGAGGACCCGGAACTCGCCGAGCGGTACCGGGCCGCGCACGAGCACTACCTGGAGCAGCGGCGCCGGATCGGGGAGGAAACGGGGATCGGCGAGGTTCCCGAGATCGAGGGGATCTCCGCGGGCGGCATGCCCACGCGCGTGAAGTGCCTGCACGTGCTCGTGGGGCACAGCCTCGCGGCCGGTCCGGGGGTGAACCCCCTGGGGGACGAGACCCTCGAGCTGATCTCCGACACCTGGTCCCGGGACCACTGCGCATGCGATCCCGCGTGGCGCAGCGCGGACTGACCCTCGTACGGCGTTCGCCCCGGTGGGGTGACGTTCCCGAGGGGCGGTCCGATCATGACTGCCCCGATCACTCATGCGCGATCATGCGTGTGCCGTGACCACCGCGGGCATGGGCGGTGGCGCGTTCGCTGGTCAGAGTCCCGGGTCGGGGTCCACGGCGCGCAGCGCCACGTCCACACCGCCGCGCGCGGACTGCCACAAGAACCACCCGAGCAACGTCAGCGTCCCCGCCGCGCGTCGGAGCCACGTGCGCGCGGCCGCGGTTCAGAACGACCCCAGCCCCGTGCCACGGCACCACGATGCCCGCCGCGGCCACGAGCAACCACGAGACCAATTCGCCGTCGGGCCTGCGGCGCGGATCGCGCTCCGCCGTCCATACCAGCCATGTGAACCGCATGAGCAGCAGGGTGGAACCGGTGGCCACGAGCGGCAGGATCGAGTCCAGGCCCACTCCCAGTACGGAGATGGGCGATACGGCTTCCTTGGACACGTGCGTGTTGAACGCGTCCGGGGTCAGCGGGGCGCCAGCGACGGCGGCCAGGTACGTGCCGATGTTGCCCACGAAGGACAAGAGCATGAAGGCGGTGAGCGCACCGTGGTGCCGTTCGGTGTGGCGCAGTTTGAGCTACGTCAGGGCCAGCAGGGGCCCGCCGTACAGCAGGGCGGCGATCGACAACAGGGGCCGGGCCACGGCGTCCACTGAGAAGCGGGTGCCGAACAACAACCACGGGACGTCCACGGACTCGCCGCCACCGAACACCGCCAGCAGCCCGGCCGGCACCGCGGCCAGTGCGGCACAGAGGGCGGCGCCGCGGCGCGCGGGGGCCGCGCGCTGTGCCGGGAGCACTCCCGCGAGCACCACGACGGCGACCACCGCGATCGGGACCAGGAACGTGAGGGCGAAGAGCATCAGCCGAGCACCCCCTCTGCGACCTGGAGGGCGATCTGCAGCGGAGCGAACTCGATCGATGCCGCCAGACCCACGAACACGGACGCGGCCGCGGTGATCACGGTGGGCACCAGCAGGCTGGCCGGTTCCCGCATCACGACGGTCGCACCGGGCTGCGCGGCCGTGCTGCCGCCGGACGTCGCACCGGGCTGCGCGGCCGTGCTGCCGCCGGACGTCGCAGGGGAAGCATCCTGGTCAGCGGGGTCGCGGAACCACATGCGGTAGACCGCCGGCAGGAAATACATGGCGTTGAGCAGAGACGAGGCGATCAGCACGCCCACGACCCAGGGGTGTTCCGACTCCAGGGCACCCAGGCCCAGCATCCACTTGGACACGAAACCGGCGGTCACGGGCAGACCGATCATGCCGAACGCGCCCACGGTGAAGGCCGCGGAGGTCCACGGCATGCGCTGACCCAGACCGTGCATCTGCGAGAGCTTGGTGATGCCCAGGGCCTCGGCGAACAGTCCCGCGCAGAAGAACAGGGCGATCTTCATGAGTCCCTGGTGCACCAGGTGCACCACACCGCGCGTGGTCCCCGCGAGCGTGACCAGGGAGATCCCGACCACCACGTAGCTGACGTGCGAGACCGTGGAGTACGCGAGCCGCTTCTTGAGGTCCTCCTGGCGCCGGGCCTGGTAGCAGCCGTACAGGATGGTTAAGCACGCAACGATCAGCAACGGGGTGAGCACGCCAAGTTCCGAGGCCACGTAGATCCCGTACACGTCGTCCACCACGCGCACGATCCCGGCGGTCAGCGCGATCTCCACGGTGAGCATGGCCGCGAAGGACCATTCCGGGGACCACCCCAGCCGCGCGTTACCGAGCGAGACAATCAGCGCCCCGGTCAGGATGAAACCGATCATGCCCACGATCAGCAGGGGCCGTAGCCACCGGCCGGTCAGCCGGTCCAGGGGCACCCCGGCGCTGCGCAGCAGGATGAGCGCGCCTGCCAGCACAGCCCCGGACTGAAACGCACCGCCGGAGTCCGAGCTGCCCAGCCGCAGCCACACGAGGGTCATGAGCACTCCCAGGCCCAGGAATGACATGGCCTGCACGCTGCGCGCGCGGGGGAGCACGGTGGCCGCGGTGGTCGCGAGCACGGCGACGCCGAGGGCCAGGTCGAGGGCGGTGAGTTCGGTCACGGGGCGGGCCGCCTCGGTTCCGAGGTGCCGGGCGCGCGGGGCTCGCCCGCCGTACGGGCAGTACCGGGCTTGCTCACCGTGCGCGCGGAACCCCATTTCGCCCACCGCGGGGGAGGCGCCGGGGCCGTCAAGGGTGCGAGCGACGTCGTGCTCCGTGGCCCCAGTGCGGTCAGGGCGTGCGCCGAGACGGAGGCCTGGCCGAGGATGAGCACCCACGCGATCGCGAGCAACGCCGCGCTGGACCAGCTCCCCAGGTACACGGCGGCGCCGACCATGATGAGTCCCGGGCCCAGGTTGTCCGCCTTGGTGAGCACGTGCACTTGACTGCGTATGTCCGGGAACCGGATGAGCGCTGCCGTGCCCGCGGTGAAGAACAACACTCCGCACACGATCAGGACGGCGCTGAGGCCGGTGATCATGCGCCGTCACCGCCTCCAAGCGGCGCGGGGCTCGTCCTCGCGCCCCGAGCGGCACCGGAGGTGCGCGCCGCGGTCATTCGGACGACGGCCGTGAGCGAGGCCAGCCCGATCAGCACCACGGCCACGTCCGGGAATCGCGACGACGCCGCGGGCCCAGCAGCACGGTCAGCAGCGCCACGAGCGCGGCGCCGGTGGTACCGCTCAGCAGCAGCGACAACAGCCAGCGGTCGGTGACGGGGGGGGCGGGCCGTGACCACGAACGCGACCACGACATTGACCAGGAGCACCACGAAGACCGCGGTGAGCAGGATCTCGAACACATCGGCTCCTCGGATCGCGGGTCACGGGCTGCGCAGGTGATTTACGGGGGAGGGGGCGGAAGCGCCCCGCGACGCGGGTAAATTGGTGCCGGGCCGGTCAACCGGCACGCTCCCACCGAACCGAGGATCCATCACCCATGCGCGTTGCGGCCATCGACTGCGGTACGAACTCCATCCGTCTGCTCATCGCGGACGTGAAGGACAAGGACGGTCACCTCGAGCTCGAGGACAGGGTGCGCGAGATGCGCATCGTGCGCCTGGGCCAGGGTGTGGACGCCACCGGCTGGCTCGCCGAGGCCGCCCTGGAGCGGACCTTCGCCGCCGCCGAGGAGTACGCCCGGCTCATCACCACGCACAAGGTGGACGCCGTCCGGTTCGTGGCCACGTCCGCCACGCGCGACGCCGGCAACCGGCAGGTTTTCGTGGACGGGATCAGGTCCCGCCTGGGGGTGACCCCGGAGGTCGTGAGCGGTGACGAGGAAGCGGCGTTGTCATTCCGCGGCGCGCTCAATGCGGCCGCGGGCCTGACCCCGGATGACCGCGTGCTCGTGGTGGACCTGGGCGGTGGTTCCACCGAGTGCGTCCTGGGCTCCCCGGATCACGTGATCGCCGCCCGTAGTGTGGACGTGGGGTGCGTGCGCATGACCGAACGCCACCTGGGGTCCAACCCGCCCACCGAGGAACAGCAACGTCTCGTGCTGCGGGACGTGGACGAGGCCATGGACACCGTGGCCCGCACCGTACCGCTCGAACTGACCACCCGGCTCGTTGGTGTCGCCGGGACGGTCACCACGGTCAGTGCCATGGCCATGGGTCTGAGCCGCTACGACGAGGACCGGATCAACGGCGGCGTCCTGGGCAGCGACGTCGTTATCCGGGCGTGCCGGGACCTGACCGGGATGACGCGGGAGGAACGCGCCGAGCTCGGGTTCATGCACGAGGGCCGCGTGGACGTCATCGGGGCGGGTGCGCTCGTGTGGCGCCGGATCATCGAACGTGTCTCGGACGCGACCAACGGGCGCGTCAGCACCGTGACCGCGAGCGAACACGATATTTTGGACGGAATCGCCCTGTCCCTCGCGGCCTGAGATCACGGGCCGGTCGCCGGCGCACCCCGGCACACCGCCTGCGGGCGAGCGGGGGAGCGAACGCCCGCGCCGGCACCCGGTGTGGACGGGCCCGGAGCGGAAGCGAGCCGGAGTGGACGGGTCAGCGGGCGACGTCGTCGTGACGCCGGGCGGGGGCCCGGTACGTCGGCCGCCGGGAGCGGTCGAAGACGCGCGTGCAGCGCGGGAAAGCAGAGGGATCATGGGACGGCTGAGAACACGCGGCGCGCTGTCACTCGCCGCGGTGGGCCTGCTGCTCGGCGGGACCGGTGTCGCCCCGGCGCTCGCGGTGGAACCCATGCCTGCGCCGTCGGTGCCCGTGGAGACCCCCGTGGCACCGCCCCCGAACGGCAAGGTCCCTGTGGAGCCGGTGGACGTGCGCAAGGAGGAGTACTGGCTGGACGACTACGGCGTGCGGGACGCGTGGAAGTCCGCGACCGGCAAGGGCGTGAAGATCGCCGTGATCGACACCGGCGTAGACGGCTCCCACCAGGATCTGCGGGGCGCGGTCGGTGAGGGGACGGATGTCTCGAGCGTGGGCCGCGGGAACGGTCAGGAGGGCCTGGGCGCGGAACCCGAACACGGGACCCTGGTGGCCTCGCTCGCCGCGGGACGCGGTCACGGATCCGAGAACCCGGACGGTCCGGGTGGCACGCGGGGCATCATCGGCGTGGCCCCGGAGGCGGAGATCCTGCCCGTGTCCCTGTGGGTGGGCAGCGAACACCCCGGCGCCCGCGACATCGACGAACAGATCCCGGACGCCGTGCGTTGGGCCGTGGACCACGGCGCGAACGTGATCAACATGTCCCTGGGCTCGAACGCCACGGGCTGGCCCCCCGCATGGGACTCGGCGTTCGCGTACGCGGAGGAGAAGGGTGTTCTCGTGGTCGCAGCGGCGGGCAACCGGGGATCGGGGCTCAACCAGGTGGGGGCGCCCGCCACGATTCCGGGGGTGCTGTCCGTGGGCGGCGTGGACCGGTCGCGCACGGCAAGTTGGGACTCGTCCTCCCAGGGCATCTCGATCGCGGTGGCCGGGCCCAGCGAGGAGATGGTGGGTGCGATCCCGGGGGACGGCTACGCCCGGTGGTCCGGGACCTCCGCCACCGTGCCCCTCGTGGCCGGGACAGCGGCGCTGATCAAGCAGAAGCACCCCGACCTCACGGCCGCTGGGATCGCCCAGCGGATCGTGGACACCGCGCACGACGCGGGAGCGCAGGGCAAGGACCCGCTCTACGGGTATGGGATCCTGGATGTGCGCGCGGCCGTAGAGGACGACGTCCGGATCTCCGACACCAATCCCCTGGGCAGCGTGCGGCAATGGATTGCGCAGAACCGCCCGCCCTCGCAGACACCCACCCCGAGCAGCTCCCCGACCCCGCCCGCGCCGGACACGCGGCAGGTGACCGGGGAGGCCACCCCACCCGTGGCGCAGGCACCCCTCAACGAGACCGGCGCGCTACCCGTGGTGGTCCTCGTCAGCTTCGGGGTGATCGTCGCGGGCCTCACCGTAGCCGCGGTCCTGCACATCCGCAGGCTCTCGCGCTGATTTCACGATCAGCTCACCGGGCCGCTGACACCGCGTCGGCAAAACCGTGCCACGGTGAGTAAACTTTCGGGTATGGCTTTCAATCAACTTGCTAAGGACCGTCCGCGCCTTCTCATCGTGGGTGGCGGTTACGTCGGTTTCACACTGGCGCAGAAGCTGCAGACCCGCATTAAGGAGTCCGGCGGCGTGGTCACGGTGGTGGACCCCAACCCGTACATGACCTACCTCCCGTTCCTGCCCGAGGTCTCGGCCGGCAACATCGAGGCGCGCTCCGCCGTGATCCCGCACCGTCAGCACCTGGCCGACTGCGAGTTGATCACCGGCCGCGTGGAGAGCATCGACCATGCCAACCGTACGGTCACCGTCCACGGCATCGACGAGGGCCCCGAGTTCGAGCTCACGTACGACGAGATCGTGCTCGCCGGCGGTTCCAACACCCGCACGTTCCCCATCCCGGGGCTCGCGGAGAAGGCCATCGGCATGAAGACCATCGAAGAGGCCGTGTCCGTGCGCAACTGGGTGCTCGAGCGCATCGAGGTGGCTTCCCTCACCAACGACGAGGACGAGAAGCGCAAGGCGCTGACCTTCATCGTGGTGGGCGGCGGCTACGCCGGTTCCGAGACCATCGCCGAGCTTGAGGACATGGCGCGTTCGGCCGTGCAGCGCAACGACCTCCTGAAGGTCTCGGACCTGCGCTTCGTGCTGGTCGAGGCCATGGGCCGGATCATGCCCGAGGTCTCCGAGGACCGTGCCGAGAAGGTCGTGGCCGAGATGCGCGCCCGCGGCATCGAGGTGCTGCTGAACACGTCCCTGTCCGAGGTGGACGGTGACCTGGTCAAGCTCATCAACATGCAGGACAAGTCCCCGGCCGGCGAGATGGCCACGGACACCCTGATCTGGACGGCCGGCGTGCAGGCTGCGTCCTTCGCCAAGAACAGCGACCTGCCCATCGACGACCGCGGACGCGTGCGCGTGGGCGCGGACCTGCGCGTGACCGGCGACGACGGGCCCTTCGAGGGTGCCTGGGCCGCCGGTGATATCGCCGCCGTCCCGGATCTCACGGGCGCCGGCCCCGGCGGGTTCTGCGTCCCCAACGCGCAGCACGCCGTGCGTCAGGCCGCGACCATGGCCAAGAACATCATGGCCGCGCACAAGGGCGAGCCGCTCGAGGACTACTATCACGAGAACCTCGGGTCCGTGGCGGGTCTGGGTCTGTACAAGGGTGCCGCCACCATCCGCGGCATCGACCTCGGCGGTCTGCCAGCGTGGGCCATGCACCGCCTCTACCACGGGTACGCGATCCCCACGGTGGAGCGCAAGGTGCGGGTGTTCACGGAGTGGGGAGTGAACCTGCTCTTCGGCCGTGACACCACCCCGCTGCGTCACCTGCGGGACCCCCGCCGCGCCTTCCAGAAGGCCGCGGGCGCGGACGTCCCGGCCGAGAAGGCGAGCCTGTAACACCGCATCGCATCGAGCCGGTGGGCCCGCGCACCCGCGCGGACCCACCGGCTCGATTACGCCCCCATAGCCCAATCGGCAGAGGCAGCGGACTTAAAATCCGCTCAGTCTGGGTTCGAGTCCCAGTGGGGGCACCGATTCCGCACCCGCGGGGGCCCTGTTCGCTCAGCACAAACTCCCAGGTCCCTGTGACGCGTCAATGTTAGGCTGAACGAACATCTCGCCCACGCCTCGAAAGGACGTCCCATGGCCGGCGGAAACCCACTGCTACGCGACTTCAACAAGAAGAACGGCACCGCGACCACCCCGGATATCTCCCACGACCCCCGTTACTCGCCCGAGAACCTGGAGAACCTCTACAACGCGCCCGCCGCGGGTCCGGACCGCACCGGACGCATGAGCTACGACGACGTCGTCATGCGCACCTCGCTCGTGCTCGGTTGCGTAATCGTCACGGCCGTGGTGGGTTGGGTCGCCCCGGTGCTCGCGCTGCCGGGCGCCATCGTGGGTCTCGTGCTGGGTCTGGTCAACGCGTTCAAGCGTGAGCCCAGCCCGCTGTTGATCACGCTCTACGCGCTCGCCGAGGGCCTGTTCCTGGGTGGCATCTCCCGCATGTTCGAGGGCGCCTACCCGGGCATCGTGGTCCAGGCGGTGATCGGCACCCTGGCGGTGTTCGTCTCCGTGCTGGTGCTCTACAAGGTGGGCGTGCTGCGCTCCTCCCCGCGCGTGACCAAGTTCTTCATGGTCGCACTGCTGGCCTACGCCCTGTTCGCCCTGGTGAACCTGGGCACGAGCCTGCTGGGCGGCTACAACATGCGCTACGACGCCACGATCTTCGGCATCCCGCTGGGGCTGTTCGTGGGCGCGATCGCCATCCTGCTGGCCGTCTACAGCTTCGTGCTCGACTTCGAGAACATCAGCGACGGCGTCAAGCGCGGTATCCCCAAGAAGGCGGCATGGTCCGCGGCGTTCGGGCTGACCGTGACCCTGATCTGGGCCTACGTGGAGATCCTGCGCGTGCTCTCGATCATCCGCTCCATGAGCGACTGACTCCCATCCCCGCGCGTCGCTCGGGGCCCTCAGGGCCCGGTGACGTACGCCGGAATGAGAAGCGGCGGCCCAGTGGGTCGCCGCTTCTCGCGTTGTGGGGATCGTTCACATGTAGCGGATCTCGAGTTCGCGCGGGGGCAGGTTGATCGCGCGGGCGGGGATGTTATTGCTCGCGGCTCGTCCCACGAATAGCCAGCCCAGGATCTCCTCGTGCTCGTCCAGACCGTAGAACTCGCGCACCACGTCCCGGTCGTAGGGCTCGCGATGGGACCAGGCGGTGGCCCATCCCTGCGCGTAGAACGCTGCTTCGAGGATCCCGCGGGCGGCGTACACGTCCCCGCGCTGGTCCTTCTTGGACTGCGGCAGTTCCGGGTGGTGACGGAAGATGATGGCCAGGGCCACCCCGCCCCGGGACGCCCACTGCAGGCTCCCGCGATACGCGGCCAGGACCCGGATCTTGCGACCCTTCAACCGGGGGACGGGGCCCGAGAGGGTGGGGACGGACGTGAGGCCCGCCATGGCCGCGGCCAGCAGGGACGCGGCCTGCCCGCTCGTCGCAACCACGCGCCAACCCGTGGGGCGCTCGTCGTACTTGGCGCCGGCGGCGGCCCGCAGGATGGCCTCGAGCTCCTCGCGCCGCGGGGCCTCCTGTGTCAGGACGCTCGCGGGGCGGCGTTGGGACAGGACGCGCAGCAGTGTGGTGGACATGACGCCCATTTTGTCACCCTCGGCCCCGCACGCCGGTATCAGCACGTTGCGCGATGGTGTCATGATAAGGGCATGTCATCCAGTGTTACGACGTCCCACGCGGGCTCATCCCCGAACCCCGTGGTCAAACGTCCCCAGTCCGACACGTCCTCCGAACTCGTCACCCAGCACGACGGCGCGTCGCCCCCCTCCACGGGGCCCAACGCCCCTGACGCGCGGACCATGGTCACGACCCCGGTCCGGATCGCGGCCGCGTGGTCGTGGCGGATCTTGCTCATCATCGCCGGTGTGGGTGTGGTGGGGTGGCTGCTGAGCCACGTGACCACCGTGTTCATCCCGGTGCTGTTGGCCGCGCTGCTCGCGGGGTTGCTCTCGCCGGCCGTCCGCTGGCTGCGCTCCAAGCACTTCCCGTCCGCGCTGGCCGCGATCACCGTGGAGCTCGGACTGATCCTGGGGGTCCTGGGCCTGTTGGTGCTCGCGGGTCAGCAGATGATCGCCGGTTTCGCACAGCTCTCCGACAGCGCGGTGGCCGGTTTCCAGCAGTTGATCGGAATGCTGGAGGACAGCCCCCTCAACATCTCCACGGACAACATCAACCAGTGGCTCTCGGACATCGGGGCCACGCTGCAGCGCAACTCGGACGCCATCCTCTCCGGCGCGATGACCTTCGGCTCCACGGCGACCAGCATCGTCACGGGCATGATCATCATGCTGTTCGTCCTGCTGTTCTTCCTCATGGACGGCGAGAACATCTGGCTGTTCCTGGTCAAACTGTTCCCCCGCCGCGCCCGCCCCGCCGTGAATGGTGCCGGGCGCAAGGGCTGGATCTCGCTCGCACAGTACGTGCGCATCCAGGTGTTCGTGGCGTTCGTGGACGCCGTGGGTATCGGGCTTGGTGCGTTCCTGCTGGGTGTGCCGCTGGCGCTGCCGATCGGTGTGTTGGTGTTCCTGGCGTCCTTCATCCCCATCGTGGGTGCCGTGCTGACCGGTGCGGTGGCCGTCCTGGTGGCCCTCGTGGCGATCGGGCCCGGTATCGCGCTCGCCATGCTCGGTGTGGTGCTGCTCGTCCAGCAGGTCGAGTCCAACGTCCTGCAGCCGCTCGTGATGGGCAAGGCCGTGGCCCTGCACCCCGTGGCCGTGTTCCTGGCGGTGGCCGCCGGTAGCGTGCTCTTCGGGATCGCCGGTGCGCTGTTCGCCGTGCCCCTGATGGCCATGCTCAACACGATCATCCGTTACCTCGGCAGCCGCGCCTGGGAGCGGGACGAGGAGATCGCATGGCAGCCCTTCATGTACCCGTGGGAGATCAAGAAGGCAGCCAAGAAGCAGGACCTCACGCGCGAACAGGTCATGGCCCAGCTGCAGCGTTTCCGCGGCAAGCGCCATCGTGAGCGCCAGAACGCGGAGAAGAAGCGCGAGGAGAAGCACAAGAAGGAAACCAAGCACAACGCGTCCATCGAGGCGGACGAGGTGGGTTCGGGGGACTCCCGGAACGTCTAGTCCCGCACGGCGTAATACCATGGAACGCGGCGTCCTCACCCCGGACGCCGCGTTCTGTGTGTCCGCGCCGAGCCTCGAGGTCGTGATCCACCCCGGGTTCGCGCGTTTCGAACGAGCCGCAACGGCCGACTACCACGAAAGAAGTTCTCTGTGGGCCTCACTGATTTGCCCGTCTCGGTGGCCGACGTCCGCCACGCCGCGCATTTGCTCGACGGGGTGATCGAGACGACGCCGCTCGCGCACTCGCGCGCGCTGTCTCGCATGCTCGGTTCCGAGGTGTACCTCAAGTGCGAGAACCTCCAGCGTGCGGGATCGTTCAAGGTCCGCGGTGCGTACGTGCGCATGGCCCAGCTCTCGGACGAGGAGAAGCGACGGGGCGTCGTGGCGGCGTCGGCGGGCAACCACGCCCAGGGTGTGGCGCTCGCGGCGGCCAAACTGGGGATCACGGCGCGGATCTACATGCCCCGCGGAGCGGCGCTGCCAAAGATCGCGGCCACCCAGGACCACGGTGCGGAGGTCGTGCTGCACGGGTCGAACGTGGACCAGGCGCTCGCAGAGGCCCAGCGCTACGCGGACGAGACCGGCGCGGTGTTCGTCCACCCGTTCGATCACCCGGACATCATCGCCGGCCAGGGCACCCTGGGTCTGGAGATCCTCGACCAGCTGCCCACCGTGGACACCGTCATCGCCGGTGTGGGCGGGGGAGGCCTGCTCGCGGGAGTGTCCGTGGCGCTGAAGGCTAAGGCACAGGAGCAGGGCAAGGACATCCGGGTCATCGGGGTGCAGGCGGAGAACGCCGCGGCCTACCCGCCCTCACTCGCCGGGGACGCGATCGTCACGCTGTCCAAGGTCTCCACCATTGCGGACGGCATCGCCGTGGGCCGGCCCGGACAGTTGCCGTTCAACGTGATCCGCCACCTCGCGGACGACGTCGTCACGGTCTCCGAGGACTCGCTCGCCCAGGCGCTGATCTTCATGCTCGAGCGCAACAAGATGGTCGTGGAACCCGCGGGGGCCGTGGGTGTGGCGGCGATCCTCGAGGGGGCGCTCAAGCGCGAGTACCCGGATCTGGGGACCACTGTCGTGCTGCTCTCGGGCGGCAATATCGATCCCATGCTGATGCTCAAGGTGATCCAGCGGGGTCTCTCCGCGGCGGGGCGCTACATGACCATCAAGATGATGCTCACGGACCGCCCCGGTGAGCTCGCCCAGATCTCGCAGATCATCGCGGACATGGACGCCAATGTGACCGGGGTGAATCACACCCGGATCGGGGGCTCGTTGTCCATGGGGGACGTGTCCATCACGATTGACATGGAGACCAAGGGCCACGGGCACTGTGATCACGTGATCGACGCCCTGGAGTCCCACGGCTACCGACCCGTGGTGGTGCACTGAGCGGGAGGTGACCCGCGCGGCGCGCGTGCGTCAGCGGCGTCGTCCGCGCCGGGCCGTGAAGTACGTGACGAACGCGGCCACGAAGGTGGCGAACCACAGGATGTTGCGCAGGCCGCCGGTCGCGTTCAGTGCGGGGTCGTCCTGACCCAGGAAGTGCACGACGATCGCGGCGATCCCCAGCAGCGCGGTGAGGATGATCAGCGGGACCGTCCACGAGTTGGGGGTCCGGTTCCAGTGTGTGACCACGGGGGAAACTCCTAGCGGGGCTCGACGGGGCGTGCTTCGATCCTACGGGCCACACCCGGGCGACTCATGGACCGTGTCGAGCCGCGTACGACTCCTGGGCCGCATCGGGTCGCGCACGACGAAGACCACCTCGCACGGGCGAGGTGGCCTTCGTGATGAACCGGGGTCGATCAGCGGCTGAAGGGCTTGGCCTTCAGGATCTTCACCGTGATGTCCTTGCCGTTCGGGGCCTTGTAGCTCACGGTGTCACCGACCTTGTGGCCGTTGATCGCGGCACCCATGGGAGAGCGCTCGGAGAAGACCTCGAGGTCCGAACCGCCGGTGAGGTCTTCGGCGACCTCGCGGGAACCCATGAGGAAGGTCATCTCGTCGCCCGCGATCTCCGCGGTCACGACCATGCCGGCCTCGATCACGCCGTCGTCCGCGGGGGCCTCGCCCACCTGGGCGTTCTCGAGCAGCTGGGTCAACTGGGCGATCCGGCCCTCGTTCTTGCCCTGCTCCTCGCGTGCAGCGTGGTAGCCGCCGTTCTCCTTGAGGTCACCCTCGGAACGCGCCTGTTCGATCCGGTCCACGATCTCCTGGCGGTATGGCCCGGAGATGTGGTCAAGCTCCTTCTTGAGCCGGTCGTAGGCTTCCTGGGTGAGCCAGGCTCCCTCATTAGTAGCCACGGTGCCTCCGTTCTCTGGTGTCCGTCGCCCTGACGGACACGTGTAGAAAAACCCCGCCCCGGGGCGAGCCGAGTGGCCCAGCGCGTCCGGGTCGGGGATGTGATCTCCGTCCAGTCTAGTGGAGTCCGTGCCCACGGCCCAAAGCGCGTGCGGGGGTGCGGTGGGTCATGCAATCCGACGTCATGGTTCCCGTCACGGATGTGGCCGGTCCGAAGCTGCGCGGATGGTCAGTCAGGAATTACCCGACCACCGCGGGAGGCTCAGCCAGCACTCTCCCAGCACGAGTCGACCCCCGCCGTCGTGGCCAGGTTCGTGGTGCGCAGGGGCACCCGGTGGGTGCTCGTGCGGCCGTTGAGTTGGTCGTCCGGCAATTGGCCGATCGTGACCTCGGTCCAACCCACCACGGCGTACTGCTCGTTGAGGGCCTCCACCGCGCACGTGACGGTCTGGTCGGGGTCCTTGGTGAGGTCGAAGTCCGCGTACACGTGCCCCGAGTCCGTGATCTGGAAGCTCACGTCCTTGAACACGGGCCGCTGGGAGTTGCCCCACACGATCCACACCACGAACAGCGCCGCCACCAGCGTGGCCGCGGCCGCGATCAGCATCCAGCCACGGGTGCTGGGCCCGCGGCGGGGGGAGCGGGCGACGGCGCGGTGTCCGGTCCCGTAGCGCTGTGCGAGCGCCCGCTGGGTCGCGGAGGTGCCGGGGGCAGTGGCGCCCGTCTGCGGCCGGGAGGTAGGCCGGGGCGTCGCAGAACTCATGGCGACCACTGTACCCAGCGCGCGTGTGCGGTTTCTGGGAGGCCGGTCGCCGTGCGGTGCGCGGCAGCCGTGATGGGTGCGACAGCTCCGGCAGCACGAGCGGCGTAAGATACCGGGGATTGCATTTTTCCCGCGATGACGTCTTGGAGGCATCCGTTCGGTGACGGATTATTCACAGCTTCGATTGTTGGCCATCCACGCCCACCCGGACGACGAGTCCAGCAAGGGTGCCGCGACCATGGCACATTACGCCCAGCTGGGCGCGCGCGTCATGGTGGCCACGTGCACCGGTGGCGAGCGCGGCTCGATCCTCAACGCCGAGATGGAGGGGGACGTCTGGGCCGAGCGTGACCTGCCCGGGCTGCGTCGTCACGAGATGGCCGCGGCCGCGAAGGCCCTGGGCGTAGAGCACCGGTGGATCGGGTTCACGGACTCTGGTCTGCCCGAGGGGGACCCGTTGCCCCCGCTGCCGTGGGGCTGCTTCGCCCTGCAACCGCTCGAACGCGCCGCGGCCCCCGTGGTGCAGCTGGTGCGTGAGTTCCGCCCGCACGTGATCCTGAGCTACGACGAGAACGGCGGTTACCCGCACCCGGACCACATCCAGACCCACAACGTGGCCATGGAGGCATACCAGCGCGCGGGGGACCCGCAGGCGTACCCCGAAACGGGTGAGCCGTGGACCCCGTCCAAGCTGTACTACGACCGCGCGTTCAACGTGGAGCGGTTCATCGCACTGCACGAGGCCCTCGAGGCCCGCGGACTGCAGTCCCCGTACGCCCAGCGCATCGCCGCGATCCAGGAGTCGGACCCGGAGGGTCACCGCCCGCCCATGCCGCGCCACGAGACCACCACCAAGATCGAGTGCGCGCACCAGTTCACCGTCCGGGATGCGGCCCTGAGCAGCCACCGGACCCAGGTGGACCCCAAGGGCCTGTTCTTCGCGGTCTCCGCCGAGACCCAGGCCGAAGTGTGGCCGTGGGAGGACTACACGCTCGCGGAGTCCCGCGTGGAGACCTCCCTGCCCGAGACGGATCTGTTCGCGGGCGTCACCGACGCCGCCTCGACCCCCCGGAAATGAGCCTTCCCGTGCCCACGCTGCTGACCGTCCTGACCGCCGCGACGCCGGCCCCGAGTCCGGAGAACACCCTGCGCCCGGGGTTGGACCCCAGCCAGGTCTCGCCGGGCCTCGTGGGCTTCCTCATGACGTTCCTGCTGGCCGCCGCCGTGGTCCTGCTCGTGATGGACTTCAACCGCCGTAACCGGCGACTGCGCTACCGCGCCCAGTACGCCGAGCAGCGCGCCGCGGAGGATCACGTGGGTGGCTACGCGGACGATGCCGCGGCGTCGCCGTCGCGCACGTCCCGCGCCGGTGGGTCGAGCGAGGGCGACGTCGCCCGCCCGCCTCGCGCGGGTGACCGCCGGGACGGTCCGCCCCGCGACTGACTGCCACAGGCGCCCCGTCCTGCGCCTGAACCCGACGGGCGCCCCGCCCCGCCCCAGACTCCGACGGGCGCCCCGCTCCTGGGAGCGACGCACCACCCGGTGGCGGGCAACCGCGACCAGAGCCGCGCCTCATGACCCTCGAGCCGTGAGGCCCCGGGCTGTCATCCCCGCTCCCGTGTGAGACCGTGGGGTATGTCCAATCGTCTGGCCCACTCCACGAGTCCCTACCTGCTGCAGCATGCGGAGAACCCCGTGGACTGGTGGGAGTTCTGCCCCGAGGCCTTCGAGGAGGCCCACGCGCGGGAGGTGCCCGTCCTGCTGTCCGTGGGCTATGCCGCGTGCCACTGGTGTCATGTGATGGCCCACGAGTCCTTCGAGGACCCGGAGGTGGGGCGCTACCTCAACGAACATTTCGTGGCGATCAAGGTGGACCGCGAACAACGCCCGGACGTGGACTCGATCTACATGGCGGCCACCCAGCTGCTCACAGGTCAGGGCGGCTGGCCCATGACCGCGTTCCTGACCCCGCAGGGCAGGGTGTTCCATGCCGGGACCTACTACCCGCCGCGTCCCGTGCAGGGGCGGCCGTCCTTCATGCAGGTCCTGCGGGCCGTCACCGATGCCTGGACCGAGCGCCGTGACGAGGTGTTGCGCGGGGCCGAACAGGTTTACGATGCGCTGTCCCGCCACCCCGAACTCGTGGACCGGATGCTCGCCGACGCGGGTCCGTCGGTCGTGCGCGTGGAGGGTGGCGAGGCCGCCGAGGACGCCGCGGAACAACTCACGGGAGCCTGGCTCGACGGCCTTGAGGTCGCCCGGGACGCCGCCCACGAGGGCTTCGGAACCGGCGCCAAGTTCCCGCCCTCGCCCACCCTGGACGCCCTCACGCGCATTGCGAGCACTGCGCACCGCGATGCCCTGGCTGGAGATCCCGCGTCGGCGAGCGCGCACGCTGCTTCCGGCCACGACGACGCCGCGGCGCAGCACGCGCGCACCGCACGTGATCTGTTGTGCGCCACGCTCGACGCGATGGTCACGGGGGCGCTGCAGGACCATGTGGGCGGCGGGTTCTTCCGGTACTCGGTGACCCCGGACTGGTCCCTGCCCCACTACGAGAAGATGCTCTACGACAACGCCCAGCTGCTCGGCGTGCTGGCGCGCACCGTGGCGCTGCTGGAACGTACCGGCACGGATGCCACTCGCGCGGCCCGTTACCGCCGGGCCGCAGAGCTGCTGGTCGAGTGGCTCGAACGGGAGATGATCACCCCCGAGGGCGCGTTCGCCGCATCCCTCGACGCGGACAGCGATCCCGCGTTCGACGAGCCGCATGCCGAACGTGAGGGCGCCTACTACACGTTCTCGGGTCACGCCGGAAGCCCCGCAGGGGGTCGCCCCGCGCCGGCCACGGCGGCCTGGGGTGAGGCGGGTGCGGTCACGGGGATCCTGGACGAGTCCGTACGGCAGGAGCTGTGGCAGCGGCGGATCACGCGCACGGCACCCCACCTGGACGACAAGATCGTCACGGCCTGGAACGGCATGGCGCTCACGGGACTCGCGGACGCGGGTGTGCTGCTGGGGCACCCCGAGTGGATCGAGCTGGCCGCCACGGCCGCCGGTTTCCTGTGGGAACGGCACCGGGACTCCGCCACGGGACGCATCACGCGCACGTCACGCGGCGGCGTCGTGGACCCCCACGAGGGCCAGCTCGAGGACTACGCGCGCTTCGGCGCCGGGCTGCTCGCGCTGTACCGGGCCACGGGCGAGACCGCGTGGTACGAGCGCAGCCGCGCCCTCGCCGAGGTCGCCGTGAAGCGTTTTGTGCGCGGGAGTACCGTGCTCGAGTCCGCCGAAGTGGATCCCACCCTCGCGGCGGCCGGGGCCACGGGCCGTGCGGAGCCGTTCGACGACGTCGCCGCGTCCAGTTCCGCGGTGCTCTCCCGGTGGCTCACGGAGCTGTCCCAACCGACGATCGGTGAGCGCCAGGCCCGAGAGGTGGTCGACGCCGTGACCGCGCCCGCGACCGGGGTGGTCCTCAAGGCCCCCACGACGGCCGGGGGCATGGTGTCGGCCGTGCTGGCCGACGAGCACCCCCCGGCCCTGTTGCAGGTCGTGGACGCGAGCGCCGAGCAGTGGCGCGAGACGCTCGACGCGGTCGGTGCGGCACGCATGCTGGATGTCCTGGTCCTGGACGGGAGTGCGGCGCCGTACGGGGTTCCTGCGGCATCGGAACCCGGCTACACGGTGTGGTTGTGCCGGGACGGACGCTGCGAACTTCCCGTCCGTTCCGTGCCGGACGTGAGCGCACTCGTCACCCGGATCCGCTCGGAGCGGGGCTGAGCGCACCGGGGCGCTGCGTCGTCGTCGGCATCGCGTGGACGACGCAGACGTCACCGCGCCGAGCGGTCCCCGCACGCCGAGCGCCGTCGGACCTCTGACCGGAGCGTCACACATCGCTCACGCGGCGAACATCGCGAACATGATCGCGATGTAGTGGCAGACGAAGCCGCCGATCGTGCACGCGTGGAAGACCTCGTGGAAGCTGAACGTCGCCGGGAGCAACCGGGGGCGCCTGGTCGCATAACACACCGCACCGGCGATGTAGAACACGCCGCCGCAGATCAGCAGGACGGTCGCGGGGACGTTCACCGCGAAGAACGCCGGGAGGTAGAGCAGGGCCAGGCACCCCATGATCACGTAGAGCGGGGTGTAGAGCCATCGCGGCGCGCTCATCCAGAAGACACGGAAGATCACGAGCAGGGCACCGATCGTCCAGATCACGCCGAGCAGGATCGTGGCGCCCCGCACCGGGAGGAAACTCACGGCCAGGGGCGTGTACGTCCCGGCGATGATCAGGGCGATGTTCGAATGGTCCATCCGCCGCAGCACCGCGTTCATGCGTGCGCCCCAGTAGAAGCGGTGGTATACGGCCGAGGTACCGAACAGCATGATCGCCGTGATGGTGTAGACCAGACATGCGAGACGCAGCTCCACCGTGGGTGCCACGACGATGGCCACCACACCCAGCACCGCGGCCACGGGGCTGAAGCCCGCGTGGATCCACCCGCGCCAGGACGGTTTCTTCTCCACCGTGAGGGGACCGTTACGCGTGTGACGCACGATCGTCACCGGGCCGGGAGCGGTGCGCTTCTCGGTGCGTTCGTCTGACATGGTGGACACCACTGCCTCTCATGGGTGCCCCGCGGACACGGAGCTCGGGGGTGCTACTGGATTGGGTCTGCCCTACAGGTAGTTTAGGGGTGTGAATCCGTGTGGACCGGGCCGACTCAGGGGAGGAATGACGCTGTGAAACTTCCCCGTGTCATGTATTCCTTCTACGAACACCGCTTGGCGCGCACCCTCACCGCGGACGAGTTGCCGCATCACGTGGGTGTGCTCGTGGACGGCAACCGCCGGTGGGCGCGCCAGTTCGGGGCCACCACGGAGGAGGGCCACCGGGCGGGCGCGCGCAAGATCGTGGAGTTCCTGCGCTGGTGCCACGAGCTGAACATCCAGGTGGTCACCCTTTACATCCTCTCCACCGAGAACCTCAACCGTCCGCGCGAGGAACTCACGGCCCTGCTGGAGATCATCACCAACCTCATGTGCGAGCTGCAGGAGGAAGGGATCTGCCGGATCCAGCCCGTGGGTGCCCTGGGGACCCTCCCGGAGAAGCTCCAGGAGCAACTGCTGAACAGCGCACAGCGCACGGTGGACAATCCCGGCCCCCACCTGAACATCGCCGTGGGGTACGGGGGGCGGCAGGAGATCGTGGACGCGGTACGCGAGGTGCTCACCGACGCCGACGCCCGCGGTGCGTCGCTCGCGCAAATGGCGCAGGAGCTCAGCGTGGAGGACATCTCCGCGCACCTCTACACGCGCGGGCAACCCGATCCCGACCTGCTGATCCGCACCTCCGGCGAACAACGCCTCTCGGGCTTCTTGATGTGGCAGTCCGCATACAGCGAGTTCTACTTCTGCGAAGCGCTGTGGCCGGACTTCCGCCGGGTCGACTTCCTGCGGGCCCTGCGCGATTACGCGCGCCGTCAGCGCCGATTCGGGGGCTGAGCGGGCCCTACCGGCCCCGTTCACGGGCCCGTGGCGGATGTTAACGCGCCGTTTACCGCTGGGGCGCGCCACCCTTGATCGGCCTCCCTAGCGTGAGAGGTGCCGGACACACCGGCCAAGGACTTCGCAGGGAAAGGGCCCCATGAGCATCGACACCCCCGTAACCCCCGTCCGATCCGGCGCGCTCGAGGAGGACGGCTCCGCGGCCGGTGTGCGCACGTACGTGATCGACACGTCCGTGCTGCTCTCGGACCCGCGCGCTGTGTTCCGCTTCGCCGAGCACCGCGTGGTGCTGCCCGTGGTGGTGATCACCGAGCTCGAGGCCAAGCGTCACGACCCGGAACTGGGGTACTTCGCGCGCAAGGCGCTGCGGTTGCTGGACGACCTCCGCGTGACCCACGGCGGCCTGGACCGGCCCGTGGACCTCGCGGACGGCGGGTGCCTGCAGGTGGAGCTCAACCACGTCGCGGACACGGTGCTGCCCCAGAGTTTCCGGCTGCGGGACAACGATTCACGCATCCTCAGCGTGGCCGCGAACCTCTCCGGCGAGGGTCACGACGTGTGTGTGGTGTCCAAGGACCTGCCCATGCGGCTCAAGGCCTCCGCCCTGGGACTCGCCGCGGAGGAGTACCGCGGTGAGTGGATCGGTGGTGACGACGCGTACACGGGCGTGGCCCATCTGGACGTCGCGGACGACGTCGTCTCCGGCCTCTACGCCGAGGGCCGCACGGAAGTGCCGGGCGCCCGGGAGCTTCCCGTGAACACGGGTCTGGTCCTGCGCTCGTCCGCGGGCAGCGCTCTCGCCCGGACCGAACCGGACGGGCAGGCACGCCTGGTCGCCGCGGACCGGGACGTGTTCGGGGTGCAGGGACGCTCGGCCGAACAGCGGTTGGCGATCGACCTGCTGACCGACCCGGCCGTGGGCATCGTCTCGCTGGGCGGTCGCGCGGGAACGGGCAAGTCCGCGCTCGCGCTGTGCGCCGGGCTCGACGCCGTTCTGGAACGCCGGGAGCACCGCCGGATCATGGTGTTCCGCCCGCTCTACGCGGTGGGTGGCCAGGACCTGGGCTACCTCCCCGGCACCGAGGAGGAGAAGATGAACCCGTGGGGTCAGGCGGTCTTCGACACGCTGTCCTCCGTGGTCTCACCCGCGGTCGTGGACGACATCGTGGCGCGCGGGATGCTCGAGGTGCTGCCCCTGACCCACATCCGCGGGCGGTCCCTGCACGACGCGTGGGTCATCGTGGACGAGGCGCAGTCGCTCGAACGCAACGTATTGCTCACCGCCCTGTCCCGGATCGGGCAGAACTCCAAGGTGGTGCTCACCCACGACGTCGCCCAGCGGGACAACCTGCGGGTGGGACGTCACGACGGCATCATGGCCGTGGTCGAGGCGCTCAAGGGTCAGCGGTTGTTCGGGCACGTGAGCCTCACGCGCTCCGAGCGGTCACCCATCGCGGCCCTCGTGACCGACCTGCTCGAGCGCCAGGACGTGTGACCCGACGACGCCGGGCCGGGAGGGCGGCGTCGTCCCCCGCCCGGCCTGGTCGTCCCGAGCCCGCGGCGTCGGCGTCAGGTCCGAACGGGCTGCGCGCCCTGGACACCCGAGAAACGCGGCTTCTGGGGAATCCGCCCGGTGCGGATCACGGGCGGCGGCTCAGGCCGGGAGCACGGGCCACGGCACGTGACGGGAGACGTCCGTGAGGTTGAAGTCCTGCTGCGTGAACAGGTCGTCCAGCTGGTACTCGTCCACCGCCTCGATCACGAGCCGGTGGCCCTGACCCGCGTACGGTCCGCGCAGCACGTGGGAGTAGACGCAGACGCCGGTCGCGGTGTCCACCGCGATCCGCGTGGGACCCGGGGCGAGCGGGTGGTTCGCGGTCACGGGCCGGTAGCGCACGGTGGGCTCCACGGTCGCGCACCACACCCGGCGTTTGGCGAAGGCCCCGGCCACCACGGAGGACAACTGCGAGGGGCGCTGCTCCGGGAGGTAGGGCGGGGTGGGCGCGGGGCCCACGCATTCCACGGGGTCCAGGATCGCCTGCCAGCGCCCGCCCCCGAAGATCGGGTCCCCGTAGGCGGCCTCGGGGCGGCGGACCACGAGGCCGTCGTCGTCGTAGACCGGTGAGACGAGCGCGGGAGGCAGCAACCAGGAGCGGGACGTGTCCGTGACGTAGAAGTCGTCCCGGGAGCGTTCCAGGGACGTACTCGCGTACAGCACGTCGCCCTGCAGTGTCTCCACGCGCACATCGGAGGGCCGGCGCAACCACACGCGCACGGGGTGGGCGGCGGTGTCCGGATCCTCGCTCACCCAGTACAGCGTGAACCGCACCGTGTCCCAGCGCCACGGGGAGGACCGGCACAGCGCGGCGAAGGACTCCTCGGACACGGTCGATCGGGCGGACCTGTTCTGCCAGGGAGCGATCATGGGCCCAGTCTACGAACCCGTTCTCCACACGGCTCGCAATCCATGACCCGCACCACAGCGGGGTGCCTAGGATGAGTTCATGCTTCAGCCCGACACAGCGGGCATCGGCGGGTTCGTGGGGGCGCACCTGCAGGAAGCCACGGTCGGCGCACAGCTGGCCGCGGTGGCCTGCGCCCTGGCCGTCATGGTGCTCGCATGCACAGGAGTGTGGCTCGCCGCCACCGACATCCGATACCACCGCCTGCCGGGGCGGGTGGTGCGCCCGCTGTATCCCGTGACCGCCCTCCTGTTGGGCGCCTCCGCCGTCCTCGCCCACGACACCGTGCGCCTGTGGTGGATGCTGTGGGGTCTGCTCATCATGAAGGGACTCTTCCTGGCCCTGCGGTTGATCAACCCCGCCGGCATGGGAATGGGGGACGTGCGGCTCGCGGGGGTCCTGGGGCTGCTCACGGGATTCTCGTCCGTGACCCATACGGTGCTCGCGCTCGCGGCCACGTTCGTGCTGGCCGGGCTGTTCTGCGCCGTACTGCTGATCCTGCGCCGGGCCCGGGCGAGCAGTCGCATCCCCCTGGGGCCATTCATGATCGTGGGAAGCTTGGGTGTCGTGGCGTTCCTGTGAACGCCGCCCGCGCAGTCGTACCCACCCAGGAGGAGACACCCGTGCCCGTTCCCGAGTTCATCGCCCACCTGCGCCGCAAGATCGATCACGACCTGTTGTGGTTGCCCGGGTGCACCGCCGTGGTCCTGCACGAGGGCCGGGTGCTGCTCGGGCAGCGCTCCGACAACGGGAACTGGGGTCTGATCACCGGGATCGTGGAACCGGGGGAGGACCCCGGGGTCGCCGCGCGCCGCGAGTGCCTCGAGGAGACCGGTGTGGAGGTCACGGTGGACGAGCTCGTGCGGGTCAAGGCCGGGGACGTCGTCGAATTCCCCAACGGGGACCGCTGCCAGTTCCTGGACCACACGTTCCTATGCAGTTACGTCTCCGGCGAGGCGCGGGTGGCGGACGACGAGTCCCTCCAGGTGGGGTGGTACTCACTCGACGACCTGCCCCCGATGCCCGAGCACCAGGCGGAGCGCCTGCGGGCCGCGCTGGCGTTCACGGGCCGCACGGAATTCGAGTGCTGAGGCTGCACACTCCGCTCGGAGGTGCTCTGATGAGCACGAGATGTTTCTCATCTGATATTTTGGGCACGTGGGGTGGGTCACATCAGCCACTCCCGGGTCTCTGATGGGAGCAGCCATGCAGCAGGACACATCCGCCCAGGACGCCGTGACACTTTCCCAGACCGTGCTGGGTGAGCTGGACATCCCGGTTCCCGGCTACGACCGTTCCCAGGTCTCGGTCGGGATCGTGCATTTCGGCGTGGGGGGCTTCCATCGCGCGCACCAGGCCATGTACGCGGACCGCCTCATGAACGAGGGCAAGGACCTGGACTGGGGCATCTGCGGCATGGGTGTGCTCCCCGGGGACGCCGCGATGAAGCAGGTCATGGCGGAGCAGGATCACCTCTACACGCTCGTGCTCAAGCACCCGGACGGGACCCTGGAACCGCGGGTCATCGGATCCATCGTGGACTACGTGTTCGCGCCGGCCGAGGCCGAGCAGGCCATGGCGCGGCTCACCGATCCCGCCACGCGCATCGTCTCGCTGACCATCACCGAGGGCGGGTACAACTTCAGCCAGGCCACGGGTGAGTTCGACGCCCAGAACCCGGCGGTGGCCCACGACCTCGAGCAGGCACGGGTCGCCACGCAGGGTGGAGAGGCCGAACCCCCGGCCACGGTCTTCGGACTCGTGGTCGAAGCACTGGCCCGACGGCGCGCCGCGGGTACCCGCCCGTTCACCGTCATGTCCTGCGACAACATCCAGGGCAACGGGGACATGGCCCGCCGCCAGTTCACGGCCTACGCCCGATTGCGTGATCCCGAACTCGCGGAGTGGATCGAGCAGGAGGTGCCGTTCCCCAATTCCATGGTGGACCGGATCACGCCCGTGACCACGGACGAGGACCGCCTCATGGTCGCCGAACGGTTCGGGGTCCGGGACGCGTGGCCCGTGGTCGCGGAACCGTTCGCCCAGTGGGCGCTCGAGGACGCGTTCACCGACGGGCGCCCCGCGTTCGAGGAGGTCGGCGTGCAGGTGGTCCCGGACGTGGAGCCGTACGAACTCATGAAGCTGCGCCTGCTCAATGTGAGTCACCAGGCCCTGTGTTACCCCGGATTCCTGGCCGGGTACGAGTACGCGCACGAGGTGTGCCAGGACCCCACGTTCGTCTCCTACCTGCTCGCGTACATGAACCGTGAGGCCACTCCCACGCTGCGACCGGTGGACGGTGTGGACCTGGACGCCTACAAGCACCAGCTGATCGAGCGCTTCGCCAATCCGCACGTGCGGGACACCCTCGCGAGGTTGTGCGCGGAATCCTCCGACCGGATCCCCAAGTGGCTGGTCCCGGTGATCAAGGACAACCTGGCCCACGGTCGCCCGGTCGAGCTCGGTGCCACGATCGTGGCCTCCTGGGCGCGCTACGCGGAGGGCACGGACGAGCACGGAGCACCCATCACCGTGGTGGACGGTCGGAAGGAACGTGTCATGGCGGCCGCGGCCCGGCAGTCCGAGGACGAGCTCGCGTTCGTGCGGGACACGGACCTGTTCGGGGATCTCGCGGACCACGAGGAATTCACCCGGCCCTACCTCGAGGCGCTGCGCAGCTTCCACGAGCGCGGGGCGCGCGCGACGATCGAGGACGCCGTCGCCCGGTTCGCGCGGTAGCCGGAGGACGTGCGAGACCGGTACGGCCTCACGGGTCGGCCCCGGTACCGGCATCGCGCCAGGGCACATGGGGGTGCGCCGGGGTGCCGGCCCGCCGTCTCAGTCCGTCGGTTCCGGCCGCTGCTCCGTGGGGTCCGCCGCGAGCTCGGTCTCGAGGTTCGCGCGAGCGTCCCCGTACCGCTGCCGGAACCGCTGCGCACCGGTGTCGGAGGAGGGGTGCAACCGCCGCCCCACCGAACGCTCCCACTCCGGGAAGGACCCGGTAGCGACCCACGCTGCTTGCCGCGCGGCACCCAGCGCCACGTACTCGCCCGTGTCCGGCACGTCCACCGGCATCCCGAGGGTGTCCGGCAGGACGCCGCACAGCGCCTCGGACTTGGCGCCCCCACCGATCAGCAGGACCCGCTCGACCGCGACGTCCAGCCCGCGCAGCACGCTCAGGCAGTCCGCGAGTGAATTGGCCACGGACAGCACGGCGGCGCGCGCGAGGTTCTCCCGCGTGAGGGACGCGCGCGTCATCCCGTCCAGCCGACCGGTGGCCTTGGGCAGGTTGGGCGTGCGCTCGCCGTCGAAATACGGCAGCAATGTGAGGCCGCCGGCGTCCGACGCGCCGGACGTGGCCAGGCGCGTGAACTCGTCGAGCCCCACGCCCAGCAGCTCCGCCGTGGAGGTCATGACGCGCGCGGCGTTGATCGTGCACAGCAGCGGGAGGAACCGGCCCGTGGCATCCGCGAAGCCCGCCGTCACCCCGCTCGGGTCCCGTGGAGGTTCGGCACTGCACGCGAACACCGTGCCCGAGGTCCCCACGGAGATCGTGACCTCGCCCTCGCCCAGGCCCAGTCCCAGCGCGGCCGCGGCGTTGTCCCCGGCGCCGGGGCCCACGACGACGCCGCTGCCGCAGCCCCACTCCTCACCCAGCGTTCCCGCGGCCTCGCCCGCCGCCAGGACGCGGGGCAGCTGGGGAACGGCCCCGAAGTACTCCTGGAGCAGTTCGGGGCGGTACTGGTCGTGCGCGGCGTCGAAGTACCCCGTGCCGGAGGCGTCCGAGCGATCGGTGACGAACTCACCGCACAGCTGCAGGGTCAACCAGTCGTGGGGGAGCATGACGCGCTCCACCCGTGAGGCGGCCCCGGGGTCGTTCTCCCGCAACCACGCGAGCTTGGACAGCGTCATGGAGGGGACGGGCGCCATGTCCACGCGCTCCATCCACCACTCGGTCCCGTGCTCGGCGAACATGCGCGCGGCCTGGGCTGCGCTACGGACGTCGTTCCACAGCAGCGCATCGTGGACGGGCTCACCGTGGCGGTCCACGGCGACCATGCCGTGCTGTTGACCGGCCACCGCCACGCCCACCACGTCACCGCGATCCGGGACCCCGGCGTCCCGCCAGGCGGTGCGCAGCGCGGCCAACCATGCCGCGGGGTCCACGCTGGTCCCGTCCGGGTGCGGGGCACTCGCCTGGGCGAGTGTCCGCCCGGTGCGCTCGTCCACCACCACGACCTTGCAGGACTGCGTGGAGGAATCGATGCCAACGACCGTGGTCATGGGGTCCTTTCCGTGGGAACGGGCTGGGTATGGGTGCGGCCGGGTGTCACTCGCCATTGGCCGGATTGGCACGGGGGAGTAGGCCCTCGAGGGCGTCGCGCAGGGCGGCGTCGCACACGAGGTGGTCCACGAGACCGCCCCGGACGGCTGCCAGCACCGCGGGTGCGCGTTCCGCACCCGAGGCCACGGCCACCTTGCGGCGGGCGGCGCGCAGCTGCGCCACGCTCGCGGCGACGATCATCCCGCTCACGGGGGTGTCCAGTTCGTGGCCCTCGGCGTCCAGCAGGTGCCCGGAGACCTCGGCGACGGCGCCCGCGCGCTGGGCGGCGCGAGCGACGTCGTCCGCGATCCGGGGCCACACCGTGGAGGTGTCGGGCGTCCACCCGCCCACGGCCAGCACGGCGACGTCGAGGGAATCTGCGCGCCGTAGCGTCAGTTCAATCTCGCGGGACTTCTTGAGCGAATCGGCCTGTTCCACCACGAGCGGTGCCCATAGCGGCCAGACCGAGCGACAGTGCAGGGACGCGAGCAGCCGTGGCGACTCCGCCGCGCGGTCGTCGGTGCTGAGGGCTCCCGCGAGTTGGATGACGTCGTTGTGCGGCAGCGCGGGTAGGTCATGGACCACGAGCTGCAGGGTGCGGGACCACGAGATCCCCAGGACGTCGTCGTCGTGCAGCACGCGCGTGATCTCCCGGGCCACGGCCTTGGCCAGCGCCTCCCGGTCCGCGGGCCACTGCGCGGAACCCACCGTGACGAGGCGTTGCAGCCCCGCGGCGCGCGCAAGGCCCTCGTCCGAGTTCTCGAGCGGGACCGCGATCTCGATCCGGACGATCCCCGTGTCCTGTGCCTCCTGCAGCAGCGCGGCCACCTGGAAGCGAGAGAGCCCGGACTTCTTGCCGAGCGCGATCTTGGACGTGCCCTCCACGAAGTACTCGTGGGCCAGGTGCGCGAGCAGACGCTGGCGCTGGCCCGGGTCAGTGGGGGGCCAGGGGGCCGTGGTTGGCATATCTCACCGCATCCGGGGTCATCATTCGTGCCCGAGGGCCTTGCTCATCTGAGTCTATATGACTAGCATCACATCACACTTGAGGAATGCGGTGATCTCAGATGAGATTCTGGGGCTCGACCAGTGATTCCTCCCGCGCATCACGTGCCCCGAGGACAAGGAAGATCATGAGTCGACGATTCACGGACCCACCCTGCGCCTCCGGCCATCCGCCCCGGCGAGGGCGGCATGGGACGCGCTGTTCGGCGTGGTGGCCCGCGGCCGCCGTCGCGGTGCTCACGGGCTTCACGCTCACGGGATGTGCCGCCGCCGCGGACGACACCACGGACCAGATCGTCGTGGCGATCGTGTCCAACCCCCAGATGCAGGACGCCATGCAGCTGCAGGACGAGTTCCGCAAGGAGCACCCCGGGGTGGTCGTGAAATTCGTGTCCCTTCCGGAGAACGAGGCGCGGGCCAAGATCACCGCGTCCGTGGCCACGGGCGGCGGTGAGTTCGACGTGGTGATGATCTCCAACTACGAAACCCCCATCTGGGCCGAGAACGGGTGGATCGAGGACCTCCAGCCCTACATCGACCGCACCGAGGGCTACGACGACAAGGACTTCATCGGCTCCATCCGCACCGCCCTGAGCAAGGACGGGGACATGTACTCGGTCCCGTTCTACGGCGAGTCCTCGTTCCTGGTCTACAACAAGGAACTCTTCGAGAAGGCCGGGGTGACCATGCCCGAGAAGCCCACGTGGCCCCAGGTCGCCGAACTCGCTGCCAAGCTGGACGATCCGGCGAACGGTGTCTCGGGGATCTGCTTGCGCGGTCTGGCCGGCTGGGGTGAGGTCATGGCACCGCTGAGCACGGTCATGAACACCTACGGCGGTGGCTGGTTCGACGAGAACTGGAACCCCACCCTCACGTCCCCCGAGACCAAGGAAGCGGTCACCGAGTACGTGGACCTCGTGCGCACGCACGGTCAACCCGGTGCCGCGACGTCCGGGTACGGGGACTGCATCACCCGCTACAGCCAGGGCAACGCGGCCATGTGGTACGACGCGACCGCCATGGTCTCGGCGATCGAGGACCCGGCGTCCTCCACCGTGGCCCACAAGAACGGGTACGCACCCGCGCCCGTGATGAACACGGAAGCCGCGGGGTGGTTGTATAGCTGGTCGCTCGCGATCCCCACCACGTCCGAGCACAAGGACGCCGCATGGGACTTCGTGAGTTGGGTGACCGACAAGGAGTACATCAAGACCGTGGGTGAACGGTTCGGGTGGGAACGGGTTCCCCCGGGCTCGCGCTACTCCACGTACGAGATCCCCGAGTACCGCAAGATTTCCCAGGCCTACGCCCAGCCGACCCTACGCGCCATGGACGGGGCGTCCCAGAAGACCTCCATGACGCACCCCGTCCCGTACGAGGGACTGCAGTTCGTGTCCATCCCCGAGTTCCAGGACCTGGGAACCCGGGTGGGACAGCAGATGTCGGCCGCGATCGCGGGGAGCACCTCGGTGGACGAGGCCCTGCAGCAGTCCCAGGAGTACGCGCAGCAAGTGGCCCGTACCTACCAGCGTGAAGAAGGGCAGTGACCATGTCGTCCTCCTCGACCTCCACCCGCGTGCGCGCCCTGGCCGGCCCGCACGGTGCCGGCCGTTCGCCGGCCACCGGTGACGAGCGCCGTCGTCACGACGCGTGGTCCCGCAGGCTCCCGCTGCTGCCCGCGCTGATCTTCACGATCATCGCGACCCAGATCCCGTTCCTGATCACCATCTGGTACTCGCTGCGCTCGTGGAACCTGCTGAACCCCGCCTCGGACGTGTTCGTGGGCCTGGCCAACTACGCGGCGATCTTCACGGACAGCACCTTCCGCCAGGTGGCGCTGAACTCGGTGATCTACACCCTGGGCTGCGTCCTGGCCGCCATGGTGCTGGGCACCGTCTTCGCCCTGCTCCTGGACCGGAAGTTCCGGGGTCGGGGCATCGTACGGACCCTGTTGATCACCCCGTTCCTGATCATGCCGGTGGCCTCCGCGACCCTGTGGGGCGTGTCCATGTTCAACCCCACGTTCGGGCTGGTGAACTGGCTGCTGGGGCTCGTGGGCATCCCGGCGATCGACTGGACCTCGGCCTACCCGGTGCTGTCCATCCTGATCGCGCTCGTGTGGCAATGGACGCCGTTCATGATGCTCCTCATCCTGGCGGGCCTGCAGTCCCAGCCCCGTGACGTCCTGGAAGCCGCCCAGATGGACGGCGCCACCCGGTGGCAGACGTTCGTGCACATCACTCTGCCGCACCTGCGCCGCTACATCGAACTGTCCGTCCTGCTGGGCGCGATCTACGTGGTCAACACGTTCGACCAGATCTACCTCATGACCGCCGGTGGTCCGGGCACGAGCAGCGCGAACCTGCCCTACTACATCTACCAGCGCGCGTTCCTGGGCTTCGACATCGGCCAGGCGGCGGCCATGGGTGTGGTCGTGGTCATCGCCACCATCATCATCGCCAACTTCGCCCTGCGTCTGATCTTCAAGGGCTTCATGAGCACGGAGCAGAACTGATGAGCACCAGCACCGCAGCGTCCCCGGCCGGGATCCCCGCCGCCGCCCAGACCACCGCGCCGTCCCGCGCGCCGCGCCGTTCCCGCCGGAACTCCTCCGGGGCGGGCTCCGCAGCCCTGACCCTGTTCACATGGCTCGTCGCCATCGGGTTCTTCATGCCCGTCCTGTGGCTCGTCCTGACGTCCTTCAAGCAGGAGGCCGACGCCGCGTCCGACCCTCCCACGTTCTTCTTCGATCCCACGCTGGACCAGTACAAGGCGGTCTTCGAGGCCGGAGCGGGCGGGTACTTCTGGAACTCCGCGGTGGCGACCGTGGTCTCCACGCTGCTGGTGATCCTGTTGGCCGTTCCCGCGGCCTACGCGGTGAGCATCCGCCCCGTGGAGAAGACCCGGGACGTGCTGTTCTTCTTCATCTCCACCAAGATGCTGCCGGTGGTGGCCGTGATCATGCCCATCTACGTGGTCGCGGGCAAGCTCAAGGTGCTCGACAACGTGTGGACGCTCGTGTTCCTCTACACCGCCATGAACCTCCCGTTGGCGGTGTGGATGATGCGCTCGTTCTTCCAGGAGGTCCCGCGCGAGGTCCTCGAGGCCGCCCAGATGGACGGTGCCTCGCTGATGACCACCATGCGCTCGATCCTGATCCCCATGGTCACCCCTGGCATCGCCTCGACCGCGCTGATCTGCGTGATCTTCGCGTGGAACGAGTTCTTCTTCGCGCTGAACCTCACCGCCGCCGAGGCCGCGACCGCACCCATCATGCTCGTGTCCACCATGACGAGCGAGGGCCTCTATCTGGCCCGGCTCTCCGCCGCGAGCGTGCTGGCGTCCCTGCCCGTGGTGGTGGCCGGGTGGATCGCCCAGAAGCAGCTGGTTCGCGGTCTGTCGATGGGCGCCATCAAGTAGCCGACGGCGCTCGGGCTCAGGGCGTGACGATCGCTTTGAGGGCCCCCGGAGAGGTCCCCGCGATCAAGGCCGCGGGGACCTCGTCCAATGTGTGCCGGGAGGTCACGAGGGCGTCCAGGTTCACGTCCCCGGAGGCCGCCAGGGCGATCGCGGTGGGCCACGTGTTGGCGTAGCGAAAGATGCCCGTGAGCTGTAGTTCCCGTTCCTGTAGGAGCGGAACGGGAACGGACAGGGTGTCCGAGCCCATGCCCACGAGCACGATCCTGCCGCGTGGGGCCACGCGGCGCATGCCCGCGAGGATCGCGGCCTCCGCGCCGCTCGCATCCACCAGGGCGGTGTACCCGGAACCGGGGAACGGGTCCGAGTCCGGGGGAGCGAACGCGACCGCGAAGGTGTCGGTGGCGCCGTAGGCCTCCGCGACCCGCAACCGGTCCTCCCGAGTGTCGGTGACCACCACGGCCACGGCCCCGGCCAGCCGGGCACACCGTGCCACGAGCAGACCCACGGGGCCCGCGCCGCTGACCAGGACGCGGTCACCCAGCGTCACGTTCGCGGCGCGCACCGCGCTCACGGCCACGGATAGCGGCTCCAGGAGGGCGGCGGCGTCGTCGGACACGGAATCCGGGACGGGGTGCGCGAAGGCCGCCGGGTGGACGGCGTACTCGCTGAACACACCGTCCACGGGGGGAGTCGCGAAGAAGCGCACCGCGGGATCCAGGTTGTAATGCCCGCCCAGCGTCTCGGGGGAGAAGGCCGAGGGGACGCCGGGTTCCAAGGACACGCGCTGGCCCGGGTGGCGATCCGTGACCTCGGAACCCACGGCCACCACCGTGCCGGACGGTTCGTGGCCCAGCACGAGCGGTTGCTCGACCACGAAGCTACCGATCCGCCCGTGCTCGAAGTAGTGGGTGTCCGATCCGCACACGCCCACGGACGCGATCCGTACCAGCACGTCGTGCGGTCCGGGGCGCGGGACGGGTCGGTGCTCCACGTGGATCTCGCCCGGGGCGCTCAGGACGCTCACGCGCATCTCGGTGGGGATCTGGAAGGAGGTGTCGCTCACGGTGTCGTTCTCCTCGTCGGTTCGGAAGGGGTCCGGGCACCGACGGCTGAGCGGAGCCCGCGGCGTGGGATCAGTCGGGCAGTCGCAGGCCCGTGGTGGTGTCGAACAGGTGGGCGCGCTCGGGATCGGGGGCCACCCACACGGTGGTCTCCACGCGCGGTGGCTGCCGACCGTCTACGCGGATCACGAGTGGGCTCGCATCCGCCTCGGTGTTCAGGCCGGTGTTGGGAACGGTGTCCTCGTCCTCGCCGTGGGACGTGGCCACGGGGGTCACGTGCTGGGCGGTGCGCTGGTCCAGGTGACCGTATACGTACGCGTCCGCGCCGAGCTCCTCGACGACGTCCGCGACCACGGCCAGTCCGTGACCCTTGGAGGAGATCACGAGGTCCTCGGGGCGCACCCCCACGGTGACCTCGGGACCCGTGAGCGCCTCCCGCGCGGCCGGACTCAACTGCCAGGACAGCGTTCCGAGTTCCACGGTGTGCTGGGGGCTCACGGTGGTGCGGAACAGGTTCATGGCGGGCGAGCCGATGAACCCGGCGACGAACTCGTTGGCCGGGCGGTCGTAGAGTTCCCGCGGGGTGTCGACCTGCATGAGGCGGCCGTCCTTGAGCACCGCGACCCGGTCACCCATGGTCATGGCCTCGGTCTGGTCGTGGGTCACGTACACCGTGGTCACGCCCAGCCGGCGGGTCAGGGACGCGATCTGGGTGCGGGTCTGGACACGCAGCTTGGCGTCCAGGTTGGACAGCGGCTCGTCCATCAGGAACACCTGGGGCGAGCGTACGATCGCACGGCCCATGGCCACGCGTTGCCGCTGGCCACCGGACAGGGCCTTGGGTTTGCGCTCCAGGTAGTCGGTGAGGTCCAGGATCCTGGCCGCCTCCTCGATGCGCTGATTGCGCTCGGACTCGGGAACCTTGGCAATCTTCAGGGCGAATCCCATGTTGTCCCGCACGCTCATGTGCGGGTAGAGCGCGTAGTTCTGGAACACCATGGCGATGTCCCGGTCGCGGGAGGCCACGTGGGTGACGTCCTCACCCCCGATTCGGATGGCGCCGTCACTGACGTCCTCGAGGCCCGCGAGCATGCGCAGGGTTGTGGACTTGCCGCAACCCGAGGGTCCCACGAGGACCAGGAACTCCCCGTCGGCGATTTTCAGACTGAGATCGCTGACGGAGGGGCGTTCGGCGCCCGGGTAATGACAGGTGACGTGTTCGTACTGCACGCTCGACATGGCGATCCTCTTTCCCGGCAGGCACGTGCCGGACGATCCGTGGGAGAAAAGGGGCACAAAAGTGAAGTGCTTCACTCTCAAATGTGAGCATATCCGTCGCGTGTGATTCACACCACCCCGCTGGTTCACGACCCGGATATGGCGAAGGCCCCGGGTAACCAGGGGTCCCCGGGGCCTTCGGGACGCACGGGCCGAGCGGCGTCGTCGCCCGGGCCGAAGAGCGGGTCAGGCCTCCGACCCGGAGCGTGGGTCAGTTGCGCGGGACTGCCGCGCCGGTCAGCCGCGCGGGATGTTGCGCAGGTTGGAGCGGGCCATGGAGACGGCCTCACCGACGCCGCGGTTGAGCACGATGCGGGACATCGCTGTGGCGAAGCCGAAGACCTGGTCCTTCTTGATCTCCGGGGGGATGGACAGGGCGTTGGGGTCGGTGATGACCTCCACCACGGACGGGCCCTGGTGGGCGAGTGCGGTGGTGAACGCGGACTCGAGGTCCTTGGGCTTCTCCACCCGGATGCCCTGCATGCCCATGGCGGTTGCGATCTGCGCGTAGTTCGCCTGGGGCACGTCCACGCCGAAGTCCGGTAGCCCGTCCACGAGCATCTCCAGCTTGACCATGCCCAGCGTGGAGTTGTTGAACACCACCACGGTCACGGGCAGGTTGTAGGTCGCCAGCGTCAGCAGCTCGCCCATGAGCATGGAGAGCCCGCCGTCGCCCGACATCGAGATGACCTGGCGTCCCGGATGGGCCAGCTGCGCGCCGATCGCCTGCGGCAGGGCGTTGGCCATGGACCCGTGCAGGTAGGAGCCCAGGATGCGACGAGTGCCGAGCGGGTTGATGTAGCGGGCGCTCCACACGTTGCACATACCGGTGTCCGCGGTGAACACGGCGTCCTCGGCGGCCACCTGGTCCAGGATGGACGCGGCGTACTCGGGGTGGATAGGCGTGATCTTCTCGACCTTGCGGGTGTACGCACCCACGGCCTTGTTCATGAGCTTGTCGTGCTTGGCCAGGGTCTTGTCCAGGAACGAGCGGTCGGACTTGACCGTGAGCTCGGGCAGCAGCTTGAGGATCGTAGATTTCACGTCACCGTGCACGGGGATGTCCACGCCGGTCCGGCGCCCGATCACGGTGGGATCGGTGTCCACCTGGATGGTGGTGACGTCCGGGAGGAACTGGTCGTACGGGAAGTCCGTGCCGAGCATGACCATTACGTCCGCGTCGTGCAGCCCCTCCGCCGCGGCGCCGTAGCCCAGCAGCCCGGTCATGCCCACGTCGAACGGGTTGTCGTACTGGATCTGGTCCTTGCCGCGCAGCGAGTGGCCCACGGGCGCCTTCAAGGTGTCTGCGAGGGCAATCACCTCGTCGTGGGCGCCAGCCACGCCGATGCCCGCGAAGATCGCGACCCTCTTGGCCGAGTTCAGGGCCTGTGCCATGCGCTCGACCGTCTCGTCTGAGGGGACCACGGCGCTGGGTGCCGGCACGGCGAACGGGCGGGCTTCCACGGCGGCGTCCGAGTCCGCGAGATCGCCCGGCAAGGTGACCACGGAGACGCCCGGGCTGGTGACGGCGAACTGGATCGCGGAGCTCACCACGGCGGGGCACTGCTGCGGGGTGCTCACCAGCTCCGAGTACACGGAGCACTCGGTGAAGATCCGGTCCGGGTGGGTCTCCTGGAAGTACTCGGAGCCGATGTACTGCGAGGGGATGTGGGAGGCGATCGCCAGCACGGGCGCACCGGAGCGGTTGGCGTCGTAGAGCCCGTTGATCAGGTGCAGGTTGCCCGGCCCGCACGAGCCCGCGCACACGGCGAGCTTGCCGGTCAGCTGAGCCTCGGCGCTCGCTGCGAACGCACCGGCCTCCTCGTGGCGCACGTGCACCCAGTCGATCCCGCCCTTGGCGGAGCCGCCGGTGCGGCGCACGGCGTCCACGATGGGGTTCAGGCTATCGCCCACCACGCCGTAGATCCGTTCCACACCTGCTTCCACTAGCTGCTGGACGATCTGCTCTGCAAGTTTCACACTGTCTCCTCGGGGGAACGGCCCGCCGCGGGAGCACCCGGGCTGGCATCACGAATGTCTCTGCCATCCAGGGTAGCCCCGGGTCCTTGCGGTCAAAGAGATCTGTGGGCAACGGAACACCGGTGCGTGCGGCGTCCCACGAGGGCCCCGCGGCCGCTCGGTCCCGCGCCGCCGCGCGATCGCCCCGCACGTGACATGATGGAGCCCGTGAGCATTCGCACACCCACCCCGTCCGATCGTGAGCCCACCGTGTCCCATGCGGGGACCACGGCGCCGCAGTTCCACGTGCATCTGAGCGGCCGCGGGAACGCGGGAGCGCCTCGGGCTCTGTCGCGCATCAGCGGGGCGGTGGGGGAACACCCGGGTGTGGGTGCTCGAACCGTGGCACGGGCGCAGCGTTCCTGCGCCGTGGCCGGCGCCACCGGGGTCTCCCGGTGCGCGGCCTCCTCACCCCGGAAGGCGTGACCTTCCGTAGGACCTCCCCGACCGCTCGGCGGTCAGGAGGTCCCCGCCGCGACGAAGAACTCGGCCACCCGGTGAACGGGTGGCCGAGTTCTGCCGTTGACGGGGTGACGCGAGCACGCCCCTGTTTCCCGGGGCGCTCACCGGGGGCCGGTGAGTGCCATACGGGACGAGCGGATCAGTGCTTGCCGGTCATCGTGGTGACGTCCAGGGCCTTGTCCAGCTGCTCCTCGGTGAGCTTCTCGCCGTCCACGTAGCCGAGCTCGATGGTGGCCTCGCGCACGGTGACCTTGTTGGCCACGGCGTGCTTGGCGATCTTCGCGGCGGCTTCGTAGCCGATGGCCTTGTTCAGCGGGGTCACGATCGAGGGGGAGGCCTCGGCCAGGAAGCGGCAGCGATCCTCGTTGGCCTGCAGTCCGTCCACCATCTTCTCCGCAGCCACGCGGGAGGAGTTGGCGAGCAGACGAATGGACTCGAGCAGGTTCGCGGCCATCACGGGGATGCCCACGTTCAGCTCGAACGCGCCGTTGGTGGAGGACAGCGCCACGGTGGTGTCGTTGCCGATCACCTGGGCGGCCACCTGGATGGTTGCTTCGCAGATCACGGGGTTGACCTTGCCCGGCATGATTGAGGATCCCGGCTGCAGGTCGGGGATGTGCAGCTCGCCCAGGCCCGTGTTCGGCCCGGAACCCATCCAGCGGATGTCGTTCATGATCTTCATGTACGAGTACGCGATGTTGCGCAGCTGTCCTGAGGCCTCCACCAGCCCGTCGCGGTTGGCCTGCGCCTCGAAGTGGTTGCGGGCCTCCGTGAGGGGCAGGCCGGTCTCCTCGGAGAGCAGCTCGATCACACGCGCGGAGAAGCCGTCCGGGGTGTTGATCCCGGTACCCACGGCCGTGCCGCCCAGCGGCACCTCGGCCACGCGCGGCAGGGACGCGTCGATGCGCTCGATGCCGTAGCGCACCTGGGCGGCCCAGCCGCCGAACTCCTGACCCAGGGTCACGGGGGTCGCGTCCATGAGGTGCGTGCGCCCGGACTTCACGACGTCCTTGAACTCCGAGGCCTTCTTCTCCAGGGAGATCGCGAGCACGTCCATGGCCGGCTTGAGGTCGTTGATCAGCGCGTTGGTCACGGCCACGTGCACCGAGGTGGGGAACACGTCGTTGGAGGACTGGGACGCGTTGACGTGGTCGTTGGGGTGGACCTCCACGCCCTCGGACTCGAGGGAGCGCGTGGCCAGGGTCGCGAGCACCTCGTTGGTGTTCATGTTGGAGGAGGTCCCCGAGCCGGTCTGGAAGACGTCGATCGGGAAGTGCTCGTCGTACTGGCCAGAGGCCACGGCGTCCGCGGCGTCGCGGATGGCCTGGGCGCGCTGGGCGTCGAGGACACCCAGTTCCTCGTTGGCCGTGGCGGCGGCCTTCTTCACCTGCGCGAGCGCCTTGATGTGCTCGCGTTCCAGGGTGGTGCCGGAGATCGGGAAGTTCTCCACGGCGCGCTGGGTCTGGGCTCGGTAGAGCGCGTTCTTGGGGACGCGGACCTCACCCATGGTGTCGTGTT
Source organism: Kocuria sp. CPCC 205261 (assembly GCF_040981025.1). NCBI lineage: Bacteria > Bacillati > Actinomycetota > Actinomycetes > Micrococcales > Micrococcaceae > Kocuria > Kocuria sp. CPCC 205261. The sequence continues at coordinate 144,513 of NZ_JAVKPU010000007.1, forward strand.
CGATGCGGTACTCGGTGTTTTCTGCCATGGCCCACAGTTTAGGCCCACGGCCCCGTCGTCAGCCGTCGCGGTCGCCGTACTACCGCGGTGCGGAGGACGGCGACGCCGGGTGCCCGGGAGCGCGCGGCGTCATCGTCATTCAGCAGGGCATGGGAGGTGAGATCCGGGAGGGGGACTCACGCGTCCCGGAACGCCGGGTCGTTGCTGTAGACGAGGTCCGCCTGGCCGTCCGAGAGGTGGTAGAACACGCCGATCACGGCGGCTTCGCCCCGGGAGACCGCGCCGGAGATCGCCGCGGACTGGTCGAGCATGCGCGCCGCGGTCTGCTTGGTGTGCTCCACGACCATGTCCTGTAGGTCCGTGTGGCCCTGCCTCCGGGCCTCGAGCACCGACGGCGTGATGCGCTCCACGAGGTCCCGCTGGAAACCGCGGGGCAGTTCCCCGGATTCCACGGAGGCCTTGGTCGCGGTCACGGCGCCGCACGAGTCGTGGCCGAGCACCATGATCAGCGGCGTGCCGAGGACCTCGATCGCGTACTCGAGCGTGCCCAGGACGGCGTTGTCGATCACCTGGCCCGCGGTGCGGATCACGAAGGCGTCGCCGAGCCCGAGATCGAAGATGATCTCCGCGGCCAGGCGGGAGTCGGAGCACCCGAAGATCACCGCGAACGGCTTCTGGGACTGCGCGAGGTCCTTGCGGCGCTGGGCGTCCTGGTGGGGGTGCAGGGTGTCACCCGAGATGAACCGGGCGTTGCCCTCCCGCAGTTTCCGCCAGGCCCCCAACGGGGTGCGGGGTGTGTTCTCCACGGCAGACGGCTGAGTGCTCACGCTGATCTCCAAATCTCGAAGGCACGACGGCTGGGCCGGGTCGGCTCGCTCGGGTCCTAGACTAGCCCCGGTTCCGGGACCTCGGTTCGACGACGTCGCTGCGCCCGGTCCCGCTGCCCGGCGTCACTGCCCGGACACGGCCCCCGCGACGTGCTCGAACTCGGCGCTCGGGGCCTGGCCGCTGAGCACCACCGTGGAGTCCTTGAGCTCACCGACCCACGCGGTGAACTCGTCCTGCTTGCCCGACGCGTCACGGTGATGGATCTGCCATGTGATCCCATTGACCGTGCGCTCGTCCGTGGGCGGGATCAGCTGGGTGCGCTGCGCGAGCCACGTGGGATTGGATCGGGCGGTCTGCGCCATGTCCACCAGGTGGTAACCGGGGGAGAGGAAACCCACGTTCCACAGGGGGACGCCGTCCTGGGACTGCGCCTCCCAGCGCGCGTAGTTGGCGCTCCACCCGTCCCCCAACGCCGGGGCCGCGGGGGTGAACGGGGCCTGGTCACCCGCAAAGCGCGCCTCCTCGCTCACGTCCACGTGTGCTCGGTAGGGCTGGGCATCGGGCTTGGGCTGCAACCACAAAAACGGCAACAACAGGAGAATGAGCACGAGCATGGAGATGACCATGCCGCGGATGGGTGCGTTGATCCGCGAGGCCTGCTTGCGGGTGAGCTGCGGGACCGGCGCCTGACCCGCGTCCGGGGTGGCGGCGTCGTCGGCCGCGGCGGAGGCGCTCGCCGAGGGAGCTTCCGCCGAAGCCCCGTCCGAGGAGGTGCGCTCCGAGCGAGTGCTGCCCGAGGCGGGACCGTCCGCGGTGGAGTCGCTCGGACCGGGTACGGCGGAGGCGGGCGCGGCGTGCGCGTCGCGGGGATCGGGGGAGGACCCGGGACCGGGACCGGAAGCGGAAGAACTCACGGACCCATTGTGCCGTGCTCCCGGGGACCGGCCCAATCCTGGGAACCCGAGGATATGCTGGACGTACGTGTCATGGTGGTGCCGCCGGGGCCCGGCTGGCGGCCACCGGGGCGACCCGAAACTCGAATGTGAGGAACAACGTGGCAGAAGCGACCCAGCAGAGCAGAGCGGGCAATGTGGCGGACCGGAATTTGGCCTTGGAACTGGTGCGGGTCACGGAGGCCGCCGCGATCGCGGGTGGCCACTGGGTGGGCGCCGGTGACAAGAACAGCGCGGACGGCGCGGCCGTGGACGCCATGCGTTCGTTCCTCTCCACCGTGGACTTCAACGGCACCGTGGTGATCGGTGAGGGCGAGAAGGACGAGGCCCCCATGCTGTTCAACGGCGAACAGGTGGGCGACGGCAAGGGCCCGGCTTCGGACGTCGCCGTGGACCCCATCGACGGCACCCGGCTCACGGCTCTCGGCATGAACAACGCGCTAGCCGTGATCGCCGTGGCGGACGGCGGCTCCATGTTCGACCCCTCCGCGGTGTTCTACATGGACAAGCTCGTGGTGGGCCCCGAGGCCGCCGATCTCGTGGACCTGCGCCTGCCCGTCAAGCAGAACGTGCACCTCGTGGCCAAGGCCAAGGGTGTCAAGGCCAACCAGGTCACCGTGTGCGTCCTGGACCGCCCCCGCCACCAGGGCCTCGTGGACGAGATCCGCGCGACCGGTGCCCGCACCCGCATGATCCTCGACGGGGACGTCGCCGGGGCGATCGCCGCGTGCCGTGAGGGCACCGGCGTGGACATCATGATGGGCATCGGCGGCACGCCCGAGGGCATCGTGACCGCGTGCGCCGTCAAGGCCACCGGCGGTGTGATCCAGGGCCGGCTGGCCCCCACGGACGATGCCGAGCGGGAGAAGGCCGCCGCCGCAGGACTCGACGTGGATCGGATCCTCACCACGGACGAGCTCGTGACGTCCGACAACTGCTTCTTCGCCGCCACGGGCATCACCGACGGCGACCTGCTGCGCGGTGTGCGCTATCGCGGGCGCACCATCACCACCCAGTCCATCGTGATGCGTTCGCGTTCGGGCACGGTACGCATGGTCGAGGCCGAGCACCTGGCCAAGAAGTGGGAGAAGTACGAGCGCAACCAGGGCTGATCCCCGACACTCTCTACACATCGCGCGCGTGTTCACCCCGGTCGGGGAGGGCACGCGCGCGGTGTGTGCCCGGCTATGCTGGAACGCGTTGTGGGCCTGAGGAGAGGAAACCCCGTGGCGCTGAGCGTGACCCCCTGCGGAAATCGGAAGACCTGGGACGCCCGGGTCCGTGTCACGGGCGGACACCCCGAATTGCTGTGGGGCATCGGTGACGCCGAGGCCCTGACCGCGCAGGACGCCAGGGTCGAACGCGTGGCCGTGGATCGGGGTCAGCAGACCGTGGGCTACAGCCAGTTGGTGATCCTGCGGGAGGACCTGCACACGGTCGTGGATGCCCGGTCCCTGCACGTCAAGAATCCGCGCCACCTCACGGAGGTCCTGGCCGCGTTGCAGGACCACGCCCGCACGGCACACGAGGCCGCCGTGTTACGGGTGAGCCCGGACACCGACGCCACCCCCGAACTCACCGAGCTGCTCACCGGCGCGGGCTACCGCCGCGCGGACAAGCCCCGCAAGGGGGAGGCCGGACCGCGTCACCTCGTGGTGCGACTGGGCGAGACCGAGGGTGAGCTGTCCAAGCGGTTGTCGGATGACACGCTGCAGCGCTGCCGCGCCGGGCTGCGTGATTCCGGCGTGCGGGTGCGCCGGGTGCGCGCCTCGGACCGCGATCTGTCCAACGTGGGTCTGCGCAGTGAGTACATCCGTGAACTGTTACGCGCCGTGGGGGAGAACTCCGTGTTTCTCGTGGCCACCGAACACCTCGAGAATGGGACGGAGACCGCCCTGGGGTACCTGTGGTTCGTGCACACCGGGGAATCCGCCATGATCTACCGGCTGGGTTTCACCGATCGCGCCCGCCAGCTGGGCGTGGACGACGCCCTCCTGCTCACGGGCCTGGTCCAACTGCAGCAGCGCCAGGTGCACAAGGTGCTCGCGGGGGACCCCGACCGGCCCTCGCAACCCATGGTGTTGCGCGAGCTCGCGACCGAGGAGCACGAGGCCCCCGGCACGTGGGAGTACCCGCTGCTCGGCGAGTTCCAGGTGGCCGGCCGTGTGGAGAAGACCCGGCGCCGGTTCCTGGGCAGACGCTCGAAGAACGCGGCCCCCGACGACCTGTTGCCGGAGCAGCCCGCGGTCCGCGACGACGCCGCACCCGAGCCGACGACGTCGGCCGCGGCCCCCCACAACGTGCCCCAGCCGGCACGCGCCGGGAACGCGACTGCCGGGTCCGCGGCTTTCGAGGGCTCGCCCGTCGAGCCATCCGACAGTCTTACCGCAGCGCGTTCCCGTGAGGACGACGCCGCGCCGTCCTCCCGGACGAGCCCCGGGGTGGACGCCGATCCGGATCTGGTGCGCTCCGCGGATCAGCTCCCGGGCGGTACATCGAAGGACTCCGGGGCGGCCCGTTCACCACGCTCGGCGCGGGGCGGCATGATCACGGGCATGCTTCCGGGCCCGCTGGCCCGCCGCAAGCGGACCGCGCAGTCCACCGGCACACCGGTCACCGGAACCCCGAGCACGGACGGGGACACGCAGAGCGCTTCGCGGCGTCAGAGCGCGGCCGCCGGACTGCTGCGTCGCGCCGTCGAGGAGGGCCGGGCGGCGGTCCGCGACGCCGCCCGCTGGTGAACGGGTCCTGACCTGCGGCGCACGCCGTGGACGGTGTGGACGACTCGCGCGAGCCGAGGCGCGCGGCGCGAAGAGGGCCGTGCCTGGCCGCACGGCGCGGTCGGGACGAGACTTGCCCGTGTGGGAGACGAGCCCCGCCCGCCCGGGACGAACTCTGCCGGCGCGGGGTGGGACTACTTGCGGCCCGAGACCACGTTCGCGGCGCGCGCGACCAGCGACCGCGGGAGCACACCCGTGAGGGCGTCCAGGACGTAGTACGCGCGCGGGAACACGAGCCGGGACCGCTTCTTGTCGAGTGCCGTGAGCGTCGCGGCCACGAGGTCGTCCGGATTCGCGGAACGGCCCAGCTCGATGGCCTGCGCATTGGCGACCGTGAAGAACTGGGTGTCCACGGGACCGGGGTTAACGCTCAACACGTGTACGCCGTGCTTGCGGGCCTCCACACCCACGGCGAGGCTGAAGCGGTCCACGAACGCCTTGGACGCGCTATACGTGGCCATGGACGGCAGGGGCTGGAAGCTCGCCACGGACGCGATGTTCACGATCGCGCCGTGCCCCGCGGCGGTCATGGCACCCAGGGCGGTGTGGGTCAGCGTCATGAGGGCCCGGACATTGACCGTGAGCTCCTCGATCTCGTGGTCCAGGTCCAGGTGGGCGAACTCGCCGTGACTGCCGAAGCCCGCGTTGTTGATCAGCAGGTCCACGGGGTTGCGTTCCAGCACGTCCACAATGGTGTCGATCCCCTCGGTGGTCCCGAGGTCCGCCACGACGATCTGCGCGGTGCCGCCCGTGACGGTCTGGGACAGTTCCGTGAGCTTCTCGGTGCTGCGGCCCGTGAGGATCAGGCCGTAGCCGCGCTCGTGCAGGGCATGGGTGAAGGAACGTCCGATGCCACCGGTGGCACCCGTGATCAGGGCTGTGCGAGTCATGCGCCCACCCTACGCTCGCGCAGGGTGCGCAGTTTGCCCCGGGCTGCCCCGAGGGTCTCACGGCCCGCACGCACCGCACCGTAGGCAGTGTAGCCCGCGCGGGAGACCGGCAGGTCCCACGTCCCCGGGTAGGACACGGGCTCGCCGCCGAAGGACTTCTTGAAGGACGTGAAGCCGTACCACTCGTGTTCGGGCCCCGCGCCCTCGGGAGCGGTGCCGAAGAGGTCGAACCACGTGAGCCCCTTCTCCTTGGCGTCCATGATCATGGTCACCACGAGCGGGATCCCCGCCGAAAGCTTCCGGTGGGTCTGGTCCGTGGCCGCGTGCGCGTAGGTGCGGGTGTCCTCGGAGTCGTACACGAGCGAGGCCGCGATCGGCTCACCGTCCAACTTGGCGAGATAGAGGCTCGCGGCACCCGCGGGCATGAGCGATTCCGCGACGGCCCGCAGGTAGTCGTCATGCTGCCGATTGAAGTTGCGCCGCTTGGCGGTCGCGTCCAGGAAGGTCAGCAGGTACCGCACGTCCGCGGGATCCTCGGAGCGCTCGATGCTCACGCCCTTCTTGTGGATGTTGCGGTAGAGATTGCGGTTGGTGGACTTCATGTCCTTGAGCAGGTCCTTGGCGTCCTTGCGCAGGTCGATCAGCTGGGTGTGTCCCGGTTGCACCTGTCGCGGCGCGAGCTTCATGCCTCGCCGCTTGAGCGATGCCTCCGGGGTCTCCAGACCGTCCACCGGGTGACCGTTGATCGGCTCCACGCGCACGAACCAGCACCGGTGCGCCTCGGCCTGCGCCGTGAGGTCCGCCAGAGCGGCGTCGAACGTGTGCGGGGAGTCCGCTTCGGGGCCGTACGGGCAGTACAGGTACCGTCCGGTGCGCCCGCCCTCGACGGTCGCGAGGTACCGCCAGCCCGGCCCATTCGCCTGGATCACGCGGTGTCCGATGCTTTGCTGAAACCGTGCCCATTCGGGGGACTGCAGGATGTTCGCCACGCCCCCAACTGTACCGAGTGCGCGGGTCCGGGGTGCCGGGTCAGGGGACCGAGCACGTCCCGTTCGGCGACAACTGCTCCTGCGCCGGTACCTTGAGCGCGGCGGGCACGACCACGGCCGTCCCGACGCCCGCACCGCCGCCCAGCGCGGACACCCCGCCCGCTCGCGCCGCACCCTGGGAACCCACGGTGCCGGGTGTGTCGGCGGACGACGCCGCTGCGTCGCCGCGCACGCCCCCGGCGGCCTGGGCGTCGTCGCCGTTCGCGTTCGCCAGGACCCGGGAGACGTCGGACTGGAATTGCGCGTAGTCCGGATAGGTGGGGAAGGACTGGTCGTAGTAGGGAGGACCCGCCGCGTACGCCTGCAGCTCGTGGTCCTTGGCCTTCGTGGCCACGGTGACCATGGAGCCGATCGAGGACTGCGGGATGTCCGTCTCGAGGATCTGCTGGCCAGAGCTCGCGAGCTCGTCGAACTTGGTGGCCACCGCGACCGGGTTCAGCTGCGCGAGCATCGCGGCCTGGACGCAGCGCTGCCGGGCCTGGCGGTCGTAGTCCGTGGCGCCCTCGCGGGAGCGGGCGTACCACAGGGCGTGGAAGCCGTCCATGTGCTGGGTCCCGGGCTCGATCCACCCCAGGATGGGGTTCTTCAGTCCCGTGTCCAGGTTGGTCCCGCCGCCGATCGGTACGCGGCCACCCACGTTGATGTCGATCCCGCCGAGCGCGTCCACGAGGGACGCGAAGCCGTCCATGTCGATCAGCGCGTACGCCTGGATCTTCAGGCCCGTGACGCCCTCGGCGGCCTCCTTGGTGGCCTGCGCCCCGGGATCGGCGACGTCCGGGTAGAGGTCCTTGTGGTTCTGCATCACGTCCGTGTAGACGGCGTTCATGATGCACTCGTCCCCGCAATTGAACCCCTCGGGGTAGACCGAGTTCATGGGGGAGTCCGCCGGGAACGGGACGTTCTGCAGGTTGCGGGGCAGGGAGATCGTGACCGTCTGTCCCGAGGAGGCGTCGATGCTGAGCACCGTCATGGAGTCCGGGCGGCGGCCCTCGCGGTCGTCACCGGCGTCACCGCCCATGAGCAGGATGTTATAGCGCCCGTCCTCCGGGGCGAACGGCATGCCCCCGCCGAAGATGTCCGAGACCGCGTTGCGGGCCACAGAGACCAGGTGCGCCGCGTAGCCGAGTCCCCCTCCGGTCACGAGCATCGCGAGCACGGTCACGAGCACCACGGCCCGGCGCATCCCGTCCCCGAGCAGCCCGGGTCTGATCAGGCGCAGCGTGTCGAACCACAACAGCACCCACCCGATCGCGAGCGCCACCAGGCCGTACATGAGCACCGCGGAGGTCACGGTGTTGGTCAGCAACCAGATCAGCGCGCTGCGCCACACGACCCACAACAACAGGGCGGCGAGCACGAGCGCCCACACCACGGCGGTCACGCGCACGGCGATCCGCCCCAGGCCGCGTCGGCCCGCCACGAGTTGCGCGGAACCGGGCACGAGCAGCGTGGTACCCAGCAGCCACCAGGCCCGCTTGGTGCGGGTGGCGGGTGCAGCGAACCGGGGACTCCTGAGGGGATCCCCCACGCGGGAACGCGATCGTCGCGGCCCGTCGCCCGGGTGACGCTCGGCGGTGGCGCCCGCGGGCGGCTCGTCCGATGCGGTGTGGGAGCCCGACGCCACGCTCTCGTAGGCCTTGGTGGCCGTGGGATGGGGGGCGGCGTCGTCGGGCCGGTCGCTGGATCCGTTCACGTGCAACTCCGTGCTGAAGGGGAAGTCGGTGTTGCGACGGGCCATGGGTGCGGGCCCGCCGGGCCGGGATCCATCAGAGGAGAACGGATCCCGACCCGATCATTGTGCCTTGTCCGCCTGGGTCCGGGCCGACAATGCACCCCGAAGGGGGTGGCGCTCAGTCCTGGGAGGCGGTTCCGCGGCCCACGGTGTCACGCAGCGCGGAGCCCTTCCGATGCGCCGCCTCCGAGAGCTCCTGTGCGAAATCCCGCAGTCGTTCCCGCAGGTCCTGCCCGGACGCGTCCGGCGCCGATCCCAGCACCCGGGCGGCGAGCAGACCGGCGTTGCGGGCGCCGTTGATCGACACCGTGGCCACGGGAACCCCCGCGGGCATCTGCACGATGGACAGCAGGGAATCCATGCCGTCCAGGGTCTTCAACGCCACGGGCACCCCGATCACGGGCAGCGGCGTGACGGACGCGAGCATACCCGGCAGGTGGGCGGCACCGCCGGCCCCGGCGATGATGACCCGCAGGCCACGCTCGTGGGCGGTACGGCCGTACTCGAGCATCTCGGTGGGCATCCGGTGCGCGGAGACCACGTCCGCCTCGTACGGGACCCCTAGTTCCTCGAGGGCCTCGGCCGCGGCCCGCATGGTGGCCCAGTCCGAGTCCGAGCCCATCACGAGACCCACGCGCGGGGGCTCGTCCTGACCGGACGGGACGGCACCCCACGGCTGCTGCTCGGGAGCATCGGTGACGTCGGTGGGTCGCACGCCGCGGTCCTCGCCGTCGCGCAGGATGCTCGCCGCGTGGGTCGCGATCTGGCGCAACCGCTGGATCTCGTGGGCGCCGCCCACCACGTTGACGTGACCGATCTTGCGCCCCGGGCGCACGGACTTGCCGTAGTTGTGGATCTTGGCGCGGGGTTCCGCGCTCAGTGCTTGCGGATACGCGGCGAAGAGGTCCTGGTTGTCCCCGCCCAGGTAGTTCTTCATCACGGCCGCCCCGGCCACGACGTCCGTGGCGCCCAGGGGCCAGTCCAGCACGGCGCGCAGGTGCTGCTCGAACTGTCCCGTGACGGATCCGTCCATGCTCCAGTGACCCGAGTTGTGGGGGCGCATGGCGAGCTCGTTGACCGCGAAACCCGCGTCCATCCCGGGGGTCTCAAACAGCTCCACGGCCATCACCCCGGTCACGCCCAGTTCCTCGGCCAGCCGGACCGCGGCGTCCTGTGCCGCGCGGGCCACCTGGGGATCCAGGCCGGGGGCGGGGGCGATGACCTCGTCGCACACCCCGGCCACCTGGATGGACTCCACCACGGGCCACGCCACGGTCTGCCCCGAGGGCCGGCGCGCGACCATCGCGGACAGTTCCCGCGAGAACGCGACCGCTTCCTCGGCGAGCAACCCGGCGCCGTCGTCCTGGCCGGTGGCGCGTTCGAACCACTCGGCGGCGGTGCCGGTGCCGGCGTCCTGCGGGCCGTCGACCTTGAGGACGCCCTTGCCGTCGTACCCGCCGCGCGGGGTTTTGAGGATCACGGGCCAACCCACCCGCTCGCCGAACGCCACGAGTTCCTGCGGGGAGTAGACTTCCTGCCACTGCGGATTGGGCAAGCCCAGCTCGGCGACGGCGCGGCGCATCACGAGCTTGTCCTGCGCATGCACCAGGGCGGACGGCCCCGGACGCACCGCCACACCCTGCGCCTCGAGCGCGCGCAGATGCTCGGTGGGAACGTGTTCGTGGTCGAACGTGAGCACATCCACGTCCGCGGCGAAACGCTGCAGGGTCTCGAGATCCGTGTAGTCACCCGTGGGTGCCGTGCGCACCGCGGCCACGGCACTGACCTCCGGGCCCTCGGCCAACACGCGCAGTTCCACGCCGAGAGCGACGGCGGCGGGGGCCATCATGCGGGCCAACTGCCCGCCGCCCACCACACCAATGACAGGACCGGTAATGGGAGAATTCACGGCTTCAGGCTAGCGCCACAGCGGACGTTCAGCCATTTCGGAGTACGATGCACTCAATCATCCTGCGGACGCCACATCATCCGTGTCGTGGCGGGTCACGGGTCGGCGGCGGGCCACGCCGGTGCGGCCGCCCATCCCTCTTCCCCGAGCGTCAGATTGGGATCGAATCTTGAACAAAATGTTTGATCGCGCACACGCGCTGTGGAATCTGTTCGTCAAAGAACTCGCGAAGTTCGGGGTCGTGGGTGCGGCTGCGTTCGCCATCAACGCGGGCCTGGTCTGGGTGCTCATGCACACGCAGTACTTCGCGGAAAGCCACATCAAGGCCAAGGTGGTCACCACGGTCGTGGCCATCATCTTCTCGTGGGTCGCCAACCGGTTGTGGACCTTCCGGGACAAGCGCCAAGAGGACAAACGCAAGGAACTCGTGCAGTTCCTGGTGGCCAACGGCATCGGCATGGGGATCGAACTCGGGTGCCTCGGGGTCAGCTACTACGTCCTGGGCCTGACCTCCGCGACCGCGTCCTTCATCTCCGGCACGATCATCGGCACCATCCTGGGCACGATCTTCCGCTACTTCGCCTACCGCTTCTGGGTGTTCAGCACCAAGCTGGACCAGGACCCGGACTTCGCGAGCAGCCCGGACCAGGAACTCGCGTTCATCACCGGGCAGATCCCCGTGATCCCGCAGCGCGAGGACAAGACGCCCCGACACAACGACCCGGCATCCCACCACGGGAACCCGGCGCTGCGGCCCGAGGACACGGTGGCGAACACCCTTCCCGAGCAGGACGTGCGCCGCGCGTCCTGATCCGCGAGGACCGTCGAACAGGGCGCCTGCACCAGACAAACGCCGGCCGGACCACCGCCGGTCGCGCGGCCCGGTGCAGGCGCCACCGTGTTTCGGTGTCAACCGCGGGTCGCGCGCTCCTGGTCCAGGACAGCGGCCGTGGCGTCCTCGGGACGCGCGCTCAGCACCACCGCCCCACCGCCCGTGATGATTCCCAGGGTCCGCAGGGCCGCGTTCTCGCCCCAACCCTCGGTGAGCGGCAGGTACACGGTGCCCCCGTCGGTTCCGGCGAGCTCCAACGCTCGCGGCAGTACCTCCGCGTGGGTCACCCCGGACGGCAGCGCCACGCTGTCGGGTTCCGGGTTCTCGAGACCCCCGTACATGTCCGGTTGCGCCCGGACCTCGTCGCAGAAGTCCACCGCGCCCTTGGGCAGGGGCCCCGAGCACTCGAAGGCCAGTGCGGGTTCGGCGACCACCAACAGGGTCTGCGCCGCGGCGTCGTCGTCAGGGTGAGACTCCGGGTACGCATGGACCACCGAATCCGGTTCGGGATGACGCGTGAAGTCCACGCGCGCACCCGCGCGTAACGCCGCGAACGTGAGCACCGCGAGTCGCCAGTGCGGCACGGGGGAAATCGTGAGGACGTCGGAGGCGACGACGTCGAGCTCGTCCACGAGCAGCCCGGCGGCCTTCTCGACCCAGTTCACCAGGACCCGCCCGGACAGCTCGACCCGTTCGGCGCCGTCGCGCCAGATCAGAGCGGGGGTGGGGCGCTCGGCCACGGTCTGCAGGGCCTGGGCCAGGTCTGTCGGTGTGCGTCCCACGAGGAAACTCCTTAGGGTATGTGACGGAACCACGGGTTCCCGGGCGGCGCGCCGGTGGACCCGGGAAGCCCAGGATACTCGGCTTGACTCAGTAGGACTTACACGCGTGTAATTAGGGGGTCCACCTGGATATCGACGGTGTACGCCCCTACGTGGCGGACTCGTTTTCGGTCGGGACAACCGGGCTGGTTGAGGGCATTTGAACAGCGAACGCGTGGGACGGAAGGAGCGACATGGGAGAGGCCGCACGCCGCCAGATCGATGCTCGGGAGGACTACGAACCCGGGTCGACCGGGGGTGCAGCTCCCGTGGACTGGTTCGTGGATCCCGTGGATCAAGCCCGGGGGGACTTGGGTGTGACCACACTGGACGATCTCGCCACGGCCTTCCTGGCCGCACACCCCGAGGTCGCCGGGGACGTGCTCCTGCGTTCCGACCGCAAGAAGCCGCGTGAACCGCAACCCCCCGTGAGCACCCCCCAAGACCTGAGCACCACCGAGGTCCACGACGTCCAGAGCGTGGACGCCTCCGTGTGGCAGGCCGTGGCCGGGCTGTACTCCGTGAGCGAGGGCGACGCCGAGGGCGAGCTCGCGTGGCAGACCGACGCCCTGTGCGCCCAGACCGATCCCGAGGCCTTTTTCCCCGAGAAGGGCGGGTCCACCCGGGACGCCAAGCGCGTGTGCGAGGCGTGCCCCGTGAGCGGCAAGTGCCTGGACTACGCCATGGCCAACGACGAGAAGTTCGGGATCTGGGGCGGCCTGTCCGAGCGCGAGCGGCGCAGGCTGCGTCGCCGGGGACGCTGAACCCCGTGGCCGCTCCCGAGACTCCGCGGCGCACGTGCTCCAAGCAGATGTGCAACCGTGACGCGGTGTGCACCCTGACCTATGTCTATTCCGATTCCACCGCGGTGATCGGTGCCCTGTCCGCGCGGCGGGAACCGCACGCGTACGACCTGTGCCCCGTGCACGCGGACTCATTGACGGCACCCAAGGGCTGGCGCGTGGTGCGCCTGGAGTCACCGGACGGCTGGAACCACGACGACCTCGACGCCGTGGTGGAAGCCGTCCGACCGGACGAGGATCCCGCACCCCACCGCACGGCGCGTGGTACGTTCCTGGGCGCCGTGCGACCGCCCGGGGCTGCGCGACCCTCGGGCCCGTCCCGGTCACGGGGTCCCGTGTTGCGCGACGTCTCCTACCAGGGCCGCGATGACGAATCCCGGGCAGACGCCGATTCCGGCCCCGCGGGCGACTCCGGTTCCGCCGAAATGCCCCGTTCCGAGGGCTCCGCGGGCGCCAATGGCGCGCGCCCGGCGCGTCATGTTCCCATGGGCCGTTCCGGGGCGAATACCGGCTATTCTGTAGCGACGCGTACGATTGCGAACGCAAATACGCAGGTGGGGCAGCGCATGGACTCCGTCCCCCTCCCCGCAGCCCTGCGCACCCCGCACTGGCGGCGGCCGTAACCCGGTTGCCCCGTCCGGGTGGGCTGCGAGACCGTGATTCCCACGGCCGCCGTTCTCCCCCCGATGTGAGGTGCCCATGAGACTCCCTTCCCACCACCGCGATCCGCTGCCCGGGACACCGCGCGAGCCCGCGCGTCCCGCCGGGGCGAGCGCGCGGCGTCGTCGTCCGGGCATCGTGTGCCTCGCTCTCGCGGGGCTCCTGGGCCTGAGCGCGTGCGCCGGGGGGAACGACGCCACCCCGGCAGCGCCGTCGTCCGCCGCCGCCGCTCCATCGAGTACCGCGCCCACGAAGAGTTTCGGGACCGTGCGGGTCGAGGTGAGCCCGGCCGCCGACACGAGCATGGTCAACCCCGTGGACCCCGTGGTCGTCACAGCGGACGGCGGGGAACTCACGGACGTGACCGTGAGCGCCGCGGGCTCGGGGGAGCGGGTCGAGGGCGAACTCGCGCAGGACGGCCACGAGTGGCGCTCGAAGGCGCCCCTTGCGTTCGACGAGACCTACACGGTGGACTACACCGCGCGCTCCGGGGACCGGGACAGCACGGGGCAGTCCGTGTTCAGCACGGTGGACGCCGCCCACGAGGCGGACGTGGCCCTCAACGTCAAGGACGGGCAGACCTACGGCGTGTGGCAGGTCGTGGAGTTCAACTTCTCCGAGCCCGTCATGAACAAGGACGAGGTCGAGAAGGCCGTGACCGTGGACGGGGCGCACCGCGACGGCGCGTTCCGGTGGTACTCGGACCGCAAACTGCGCTTCCGCCCGGAGCAACCGTGGGACCCGAACTCCAAGGTCACGGTCACCGTTAGCATCCTGGGCAAGGATCTGGGCAACGGGATGATCGGCAACGGCAACGAGACGGTGTCGTTCAGCACCGGTGCCGAGCAGCGGGTGTTCGTGGACAACAACACCAAGACCCTCGTGGCCTACGTGAACGGCAAGGAGACCGGTCGCTGGCCCGTGACCCTGGGCAACCCGGACTGGCCGTCCACCACGGGCAAGAAGGTCATCATCGAGCAAGCGGCCTCCTACGAGTTCAAGGCGTCGTCGCTGAACCTCAAGCCCGGCGACCCCCACTACTACCCGCCGTTCGACGCGTCCAACGTGTCCCGGCTGACGTGGAGCGGCGAGTTCATCCACCAGGCGCTGCCGTCCGCGATGCCCGTGCTGGGCGTGGCCAACGTGTCCCACGGGTGCGTGGGGATGCCGCCGGAGGGTGCGGCCTACATTTTTGAGACCTTCCGCCCGGGTGACATGGTGGAGGTAGTCAACACTGACTACCCCCAGGCCGATCCCGACGATGGCTACGGGGACTGGAACATCCCGTTCGAGCACTACTCGGACGAGGACTGGCACGGAAACTGGTGATACAGCCCGGTGAGCTCCTCCATCCCACGCGGCCCCTGGCCCCGCCCCACCGCGGTGCAGCGCATCCTCCAGGGATTCCTGGCACTCACTCTGCCCGTCCTGCTCGTGGCGCTGGGGGTACGACTCGTGGCCACCCCGGTCTTCCTGTGGCTCGAGTACCACCGCCCCGGCTTCCCTGCTGACCACTGGGGGATGAGCACGCAGGAACGGATGACGTTCGGTTCCTACGGGATGGACTACATCATGAACCTGGCCCCGCCCGAGTACTTGGGCGGTCTGGTGAGCAGCGAGGGTGGCATGGCGTTCACCCCGGCGGAGGTCTCTCACATGCGGGACGTCCAGCACGTGATGTACTGGGGGCTGCTGATCGCGTTCGTCCTGCTCGTGCTGAGCGTCCTGGCGGCCTGGTACCTGCACCGGGCGACCCCGGGGACCGCCTCTTCCGCGTGGTTCGCGGGCTCGTGGCTCACCGTGGTCCTGTTGCTGCTCACGGCCGTGTTCGCGGTGGTGGGGTGGCAGAGCTTCTTCACGGCGTTCCACTCCTTGTTCTTCAGCTCCGGGACGTGGACCTTCAGCATCTCGGACACCCTGATCCGACTCTATCCCACCCAGTTCTGGATCGACGCCGCGATCGCCGTGGCGCTCGTGGCGCTCATCGGGGCGTTCGCGGTCATGCTCGCCACGACCCGCCGGATGCGGGCGGCACGCTCCTTCAGATCCACGAGGTGAACCACATCCGCCAGCGCCAGTGCTCGTAGGGAATGGTCTGGGCGGTCCACACGGGCCAGAAGAACACCGCGAGCACCACCACGAGCAGCAGGAACACCAGGCTCACCCTGCGCCAGCGTCGCGCCCACACCGGTGAGATCACCTGCTCGTGCACCGCGGCGGACGGCGTGCCCGCGGTGGCACCCAGGCGGGGGACCGCGAGCTTGCCTGTGAGCACCCCGATCGCCCCCGTGATCAGCAGGACCATGGCGGGGAAGTAGGACAGCGCGTAGAAGAAGAACATTGTGCGTTCCGGGTAGAGGAACCACGGGAGGTAACCGGCCGCGTACACGCCCACGAGGGCACCGAAGCGCCAGTCACGGAGCACCGCCCACAACCACAGTCCCAGCGGCACCGCCAGGATCCCCACCCACCACACGGCGGGGTTGCCCAGGTTGAGGATGGCCTGGCTGCACGACTCCACCGTGCAGCCGTCCACGCCTCGTCCGGGGGATTCGTAGAAGTAGGACGTGGGGCGGGCCATGACCGGCCACGTGGCCGGGCCGGCCATGTACGTGTGGTGCGAGGACAGCCCCGCGTGGAACGAATAGGCCGCCACGTGGTACTCCCACAGGGAACGTAGGGCGGGCGGGAGCCACTGCGGGCCGTCGCCCGGGTTCAGCTCGGCCCAGTTGCGGTTGTAGCCCGTGCTCGTGGTGAGCCACCCGGTCCACGTGATCACGTACACCACCGCGCCCACGCCGATCATGCTCAGGAATCCCCACGGGCCGTCCTTGAGCACCGCACCGGCGAACCAGTTCTTGACCCCGGCGATCCGCCGCGCGTTCATGTCCCACAGCACCGCCAGGATCCCGAGCGCGGCGATGCTGAACAGCGCGTTCCACTTCACGGCCGCGGCCGCACCGCACGCCACGCCCGCGGCGATCCGCCACCACCGCGCGCCCAACCACGGGCCCAGGACGCCGCCGGGGCTGCGGGCGAGCAGGCGGCGTCGACCGTCGTCGCGGTCCAACAGGACGAAGACGAAGGCGAGCAACAGGAAGAACATGAGGAAGACGTCCAGCAGGGCCAGGCGGGACTCCACGAGGTGCAGCCCGTCCAGGGAGGTCAGCACACCGGCGATCGTGGCCAGGGTGACCGAGCGGAACAACAACCATCCCGCGCACCAGATCACCGCGATGGACGCCGTGCCGAACAGGGCCGCGGAGAAGCGCCACCCGAACGGGTCGTCCGCGCCGAACAACCACAGCCCGATCGCGATGAGCCACTTGCCCAGGGGCGGGTGCACCACGAAAGAGGGGTGACCCTGTGTGTCCGGGATGTTCCCGGAGACGAAACCCTCGTCCGCGCCCTCGGGCCATTGCTGCTCCGTGCCGTGGAGCAGCAGCGAGTAGGCGTCTTTGAGGTAGTACGTCTCGTCGAAGACCACGGCGTGCGGCCACGACAGGTGCACGAAGCGCAGCACCCCGCCCAGCAGGGTTACGAGCGCCAGGGGGACCCACCAGTACCGGGGCAACCGGGTGACCGCAGGGAGCAGGCGGTCGCGCACGGAGGGGGCCACGGGTGCGGTCGAGGCGGGGGAGAAGACAGTCGAGGGCACGGATCCCATCGTAGGGTGCACCCCTGGAGATTCAGCCCGGCCACGGTGGCGTCACCGCGTTCGACCGGCGGACCTTCGTAGAGTGGACGGGTGAGTTCACAGACATCGACGACCACCCCCGGCACCGAGGACCACCGCCCCGGTGCCGTGGTGGTCGTGGGCACCCCCATCGGCAACCTCTCGGACGCGTCCCAGCGGCTCAAGGACATCCTGCACACCGCGGACGTGCTGGCCGTGGAGGACACCCGCACCCTGCACCGCCTGGCCTCCGGGCTCGGCGTGACCGTGACCGGGCGGGTGGTCACCCACCACGAACACAATGAGAACGCGCGCACCGGCGAACTGCTGGACGAGGTGCGCCGCGGTCGGACCGTGGCCGTGCTCTCCGACGCGGGCATGCCCACGGTCTCCGACCCCGGGTTCCCGCTCGTGCGCGCCGCGGCCGAGGCGGACCTGCCCGTGAGTGTGCTCCCCGGGCCCTCGGCGGTCCTCGCGGCGCTCGCGGTCTCCGGGCTGCCCACCGACCGGTTCACGTTCGAGGGCTTCCTGCCGCGTAAGACGGGCGAGCGTGCGGCCCACCTCGCGACCCTGCGGGACGAACCCCGCACCATGGTCTTCTACGAGTCCCCGCACCGTCTCGCGGAGATGCTCACCGCGCTGCGGGACGCCCTGGGCGCGGACCGGCGCGCGGCCGTGTGCCGCGAGCTGACCAAGCTGCATGAAGAGGTGCTGCGCGATGACCTCGCGGGTCTGGTCGAGTGGGCCGCGAACAACCAGGTGCGCGGGGAGATCGTGGTAGTCGTGCATGGTGCCCCACCGGCCGCGGCTCCCGAGCCCGAGGACCTCGTTCAGGAGGTCGAGCACCTCGTGGCCGCGAGCGACGTCAAGCTCAAGGCCGCCGCGCGCGAAGTGGCCACCGCGCACGGGGTGAGCACACGCAAGCTCTACGACGCCGTGATCACCGCGCGCGGTCAGAACTGACCCGACCCGCGGTAACGACGCGCAGATATGTAGGACGACCGTCTCGCCGACGAGTGCCCCTCGGGTCGGACTTGCCGGTCTCCGTGCAGTGATGACGGCGCGGCCCCGGCCTCCGCGCGGGCGGGACGGACCCGCCCGCGCGGCGTCGTGGTCACCCGCGCGGGCCGCTCCACAGAGACGCCGGCCACCAGTCGGCGCGCAGCCGCCCGCCGCGCGAGGCCCGCTTCCGGAACTCGTCCCGGACCAGCGTGAGGTCCTCCGGCGTGGTCCGCGGGGTCCAGCGGGAGTCCGGGGCGCCGTAGCTCGCGGATTCCAGGTCCGCGACGAGGTGATCCACGGCGGTCTGCGCACCCGGTAGCCCCGCCGCGAGCCGGCGTGCCCGCACGCGGGGCGTGTCGGACGCGGGGGAGGTGACGCCGTGGTCCTCGGCGAGCGCGCGGAACTCGTCCCACGCGGCGTTGGCCCGGCGCTGCGGGGTCAGGGACGCGTCCTGCAGTGCCGCGAGTCGAGCCCGACGACGCCGCCCGCGCACCACCCGCGGCGCCGCCACGAGGGCCAGCAGCGCGAGCAGACCGAGCATCCCGGTCACGAGCCACCACGGCACCGCAGCGGTGGTCGGCACCGCCTCGTCCTGGGGTGGTGGCTCCTGCGAGGGGTCGTCCCCCGGTTGTTCACTCGGTTGATCGGACGGCTGGTCGGAGGGTTCCTCGCTGGGCTGTTGCTCGGGCTCGTCGCTCGGCGCCGCGGTCTCCTCCGGGGTCTCCGGGCCCTCCCCACCCTGGTCCTGGGCCGAATCCGGCGCGTAATCGGGGGTGCTGGGCACCCCGGGGGTGGGCTCGAAACGGACCCAGCCCACGCCCTCGAAGTACAGCTCGGGCCACGCGTGGGAATCGCCCGTGCTCACGGGGAAGGAACGGCCGCCGTCCGGGCCCTCGACCGGGGCGGTGGGCAGGTAACCCACAGCGACCCGCGCGGGGATACCCACTTCCCGGGCCATGAGGGCCATGGCCGGGGCGAAATGCCCCGAGTACCCCGTGCGGGTGCGCATGAATTCGTCGAGCGATCCCATCCCGCCGGCGTCGTAGCCCTGGGCGAGCGGCGCGGTCACGTCGTAGCGGAAGTCGTCGCGCAGGTGGTTCTGGATCGCGAGGGCGCGGTCGTAGTCCGTGTCCGCACCCTCGGTGAACGTGCGCGCGGCGTCCGCGACCGATTGCGGGCGGTTTGCGGGCAGCCGCAGGTAGTCGCCGAGCTGCGGGTCCGACGCCGCCGACGGTGCCGTCCGCAGTGCCTCCGGGGTGGCTCGTGACAGCGCGGACGTGACCGTGTACTCGGCCCCGGACATTCCCGTGGACTCGCTGAAGATGGACAGGTCGCGGGGATTCCACGCCCACCCCTCGTCACCGAGTCCACTCACGGCCACCGGGGCGTAGGGTGCGGGCAGCCAGTGCTCGGAGAAGTCGTCGAACATGACCTTGGCCGAGACCTCGGTGCCGCGGGGGACCGGGTTGCGCGCGGCGTCGGCCAGACCCGACAGATCGTCGTCCAGGTTCTCGACGTCCGGGAACCACTCGTCCTGGTCGAAATCGGAAAGGGTGAGCAACCGCATGTATTGGGGCTGGTCGTCTGAGGTCGTGTAGGAGAACCGCCGGGTGTGCTCGTCCGAGCGCAGGTCCTGACCCACCGCGCGCAGCGGGCCCACCCCGGAGGCGCGCTCCGCGGTGAACGAGCTGCCCTGGGGGAAGGCCCCGTTGAAGAATCCGGGCATGACAGCGGGGACGAACAGCACGACCGCGAGTACACCGGCGATGACGAGCAGGGCGCGGGGGAGTCCTCCCGGGGTCGGGGCGATGCGCTGGGCGCGCGTGGCACCCCAGAACCGTGAGCCGGCCAGCAGCGCCAGGGCGGCGAGCGCGGCCGCGGCCAGGCCGAGGGCAGTGACGCTGCCCGGCAGGGTCAGCGCGGGGAGCACGAGCAGCGCCAGGACCCCCAGGCATGCGAGCCCGGCCATGCGTAGGCCCACGAGGACGGTTTCCATGAAGACGGTCACCAGCCCCACCAGGGTGCACAGCACGAAGGCCAGCCCGGGGTTCGGGCCGTAGGGGGCGGCGTCGCGGGAGATGAAGTTGCCGGAGGAACGCCACAGCTCACTGGCCGCGGTGAAGGTCTCCCCGGTGGGGATGAAGCCCAGCAGGGCGTGGGGAGGCAGGTGCACCACGGTCAACGCGAGCAACAGGGCGGCCAGGCCCAGGACCGTGACGAGAGGTGAGGGCACGCGCAACCAGCGGGCCGCGCCCGTGACCACGAGCACCGTGAGCACGGTGGCCGCCACGGAGGGCAGCCACCACAGGCCGTTCAGCGCACCGGCCATGCCCACGCAGCCCAGGGCGATCGCGGTGAGCAGAAGCAGACTGAGTTCGATCACGCGGGGCCGGGGCGGATGCGCTCCCTGGATGTGCTGATCGTGCGGAGTGCGGGAGTGGCCGGCGGAGCTCCGGCCGTCCGGAGCGGCCCGGTGGCCGGTGGCGGCGGGGGTTACCGAGCGGCCCTGAGCCGTGGGTGCCGCGGTGGCGGTCGCATCCGCGCCGGGGGTCCCCGCGGAGATGGCGTCGTGGTCCGCGTGGGGCGTGGGATCGGGTGCGCTCATGCGGTGGCCCTCCCTCGGGCGCGGCCCATCATCTCGTCCATGCGCAGCTGTCGGGCACCGGGGTCGGGCGGCGGCGGAGTCAGCAGGGTGGCGCCGCGGGTGGTCGCGAGCCATGCGGCGTCCACGTCCGTCCAGCGCGTCACCAACACCACGGACCACCCCGCGGACTCGAACACCGCGGCGCTGTCGGGGCGGTGCGCGGGGGCGTCGATTACCATGATGACCGAACACACCGTGCTCGCCGCCGCTGCCGTGACGTAGCGCCGCGCGGCCGCTGGGGAGAGTCGGCCCGTGAGCAGCAACAACGGGTGGGAGAGCCCTTCCCGTTCGAGGCGCTCGGTCAGGGGATCGGTCGACGCCTCGGATTCGGGCCGGCTCACGAGGGCCGCTCGGGAGAGGCCGTGGACGACTTCCGTGGCGGTGTCGTCGGTGACGTCCGTATCCCGCAGGTCGGCCACCGGTGCCTCGCCGCGGGGCATTGCGCGGCCCTGGTCGTCGAGCGCGTGCACCACGGTCTCGCGGCGCGTGAGGTGCTCGATCACGGACGCCGCCGCGCGCACCGCCCACTCGAACTCCTCGGTGGATTCGAGCACACCGGCCCACACACGAGCGCCCGGCCAGTGTTCGGCCGCGGAGTCCAGGACCACGACGGCGCTGCGCGTGCTGCGCGGGTCCTCCTGGCGCACCATGAGCTGGCCGTGCTTGGCGGACGCCGCCCAGTGCACCCGGCGCATGGGGTCACCGTGGCGGTACTCGCGGGTCATCACGTTGTCGGGTCCCGGTTGCGGTTGGGCGCGCCGGGACGGGTCGTTGCCGGATTCACGCGCCATGGTAGCCCCGTGCTCGGTGAGGTCCTCGGGTTCCGGGGCCACGTACAGCGACGTCCGCTCGGCCACGTCCAGCAGTTCGGTCACCACGCCGAACGGGTCGCCCACGCGCACCGTGGCCGGACCCAGTTCGTGGATCCCCCGACGCCGCGGGCGCACCGTGTACGTGACCGGCGCCCCGGACACCGGTACCGAGACGTCCTGGTCCCGGCCCAGCAGGGGGTCCACGGTCTCGTGCACGTCCACCGCGGCGACGGCGCTCGTGCGGCCCGAGCGGAGGGTGCCCTTGCGGTCCGCGTCGGTGGTGTTCGGGCCTGCCCCGCGGCCGGGGTTCGCGGCATCCGCCGGGCCATTGCCCATGCCACCCGTCAGGCCGCCTCCCGCTGTGCCCATGTCGTGGACCGCGGGGTCCACCGGGTCGTGGGTGGAGCCTGCTCGACCGGCACCCGAGGTGCGGTTGCGCGCGGAGAAGGCGGAGCGACGTCGTACGCGCAGGGCCACCTGGGCGGCGTCGCCGAGCGTGACGAGCGGCGGGTCCACCGAACGTTTGAGCAGGACGCGAGGTTTGACGAGCCACATGGCCAGGGAGGACAGCAGCGGCACCATGCCCAGGAACAGGGACAGCGCCAGGACGTCCTTGCGGCCGAGCCACGTGGCGGCGGCCAGGCATAGCACGGCTGCCGCCAGGAAACACCACCCGCGCACCGTGAACTTGGCGCGTGAGTCCACCCGCGCCTCGGGAGCCGCAGCCTTCATCGGGTCTGGGGGGCGTCTTCGGTGGGGACGCGGACGTCGGAGAGGATCGTGCGCACGATGTCCTGGGCGCTGTCCGCGCCCGAGCGACGCTCGAGGAGCAGGCGGTGGGAGAGTACGGCCACCGCGACGTCCTTGACGTCGTCCGGCAGCACGTGGTCGCGTCCGGCCAGGGCGGCCTGCGCGCGGGCGGCCGCCTGCAACTGCAGGGCCCCGCGGGGGCTCGCGCCCAGGCGCAGGTGCGGGTGCGTGCGGGTGGCTTGGCACAGTGCCACCACGTAGCGGCGCACCGGGGTGGACACGTGCAGCGAGGCCACGTGGCGTACGAGGTCGCGGGCCTCCTCGATGTCCACGACCGGCCCGAGACCCGTCAACGGGGAGCCTGCGCCGTGATCGCGCAGCATGGCGACCTCGGCGTCCGCGTCCGGGTAGCCCATGGAGATCCGCGCCATGAACCGGTCTCGCTGGGCCTCCGGGAGGGGGAACGTGCCGTCCATCTCCACCGGGTTCTGGGTGGCCACGACCATGAACGGTTCGGCCAGCCGGTACGTGGTGCCGTCCGCCGTGACCTGGCCCTCCGCCATGGCCTCCAGCAGCGCGGACTGGGTCTTGGCCGAAGCGCGGTTGATCTCGTCCCCGATCACCACGTTCGCGAACACCGGGCCGGGTTTGAACTCGAACTGGTTGCGGGTCTGGTCGTACACCGACACGCCCGTGATGTCCGTGGGGAGCAGGTCCGGGGTGAACTGGATCCGGTTGATCGTCCCACCCACCGCGCCGGCCAGGGTACGGGCCAGCATGGTCTTGCCCACGCCCGGGACGTCCTCGACCAACAGGTGGCCGCCGGCCAGCAGGGTCAGCAGGGCCGTGCGGGTCTCGGCGGGTTTGCCGTCGATGACCGAGTTCATGCGGTCAAGGATGGCCTTGGTGCGGGCGGCGAACTGCTCCATTATTTCCTCGTCTCACGGGCAGGGGGATCCGGGGGTGTTTGTCCCCATGTTCGCAGGTATTTGCCAGGTGCGGGTGCATTGCGAACGGGGTCGGGGCCCCTTCCTCACCGAGCGGCGCACGGATGCGGTTGCCCGGGGCCGGGCGGGAGCGCGTCATCTATCGTGGAGGGGTGATCGAGACACCCGTATCCGAATCCGTGTGGGACCACGCAGCCCGACCCGAGCCCGTGGCGGGACAGACGCCCGAGGCGTACACCGTGGAGCGGTACGCGGTCGCCGATTCCGGTGACGACGTGCCCAACGGTGAGGGCACGGAGCGTCGTGCGCACACGGATGCACAAGGACGACGTCGCAATCTCACGTTCCCTGCGCTGCCGGAGCCGTTGCCGCACCCCGTGGTGGACAACCACACCCACCTGGACATGCAGGACGGGTTGGTACGGGTGTCCGTGGTGGATGCGATGGCCACGGCCAGGGACGCCTCCGTGTGCGGGGTGGTCCAGGCAGGGTGCGACGTGGAGTCGTCGCGATTCGCGGTGGCAGCGGCGCAGACGGTTCCGAGGGTGCTGGCAGCGGTGGCGCTGCACCCGAACGAGGCCCCCACCTTGGCCGGGTCGGGTGTCTCCGGAGACCTGGATGCACCGGCTCCGGCGGGTGACGGCTCGGCGAAGGGGTCCGGAGCGGGGCGCTTCGAGTCCGATGGACCAGGGGGAGTTTCCGCGGCTGGGCGTTTCACGGGGGCACACGACGCGGGCTCAACGGGCGGGCGCTCGCTGGACGAAGCGCTCGCGGTGATCGATGAATTGGCGGGGCAGCGTAGGGTGCGCTGCGTCGGCGAGACGGGAATGGATCGTGTACACACCCCGGAGTCGGGGTTAGCGGTGCAGGAGGAGTCGTTCCGGGCGCACATCGAGATCGCCAAGCGGCACGGGGTGGCCATGCAGATCCACGACCGTGAGGCCCACGAGGACGTGGTGCGCATCCTCCGTGATGCCGGGGCTCCCGAACGTACGGTGTTCCACTGCTTCTCGGGGGACGCGGAGCTCGCGCGGTTGTGCAACGAGAACGGGTGGTACATGTCGTTCGCGGGAACCGTGACGTTCAAGAATGCGGCACCGCTCAAGGCAGCGCTGCGGGAAGCGGATCCGGGGCTCGTGCTGTGCGAGACGGATGCGCCGTTCCTCACGCCGCACCCGTTCAGGGGCCGGCCCAATGCGCCGTACATGGTCAACTACACGGTGCGGGGGATGGCGGAGATCCTGGACACGGACCTCGAGGAGCTGTGCCGGCGGATCTGGGAGAACTCGGAGCGGGTGTACGGGCAGTTCTGAATTCGGAACGGGTGTGCGGGCAGTTCTGAGGGGCTCCCACCCCGCCCCGCGCCCCATCCACCATGCCCACCCACACCCTGCGCCCACGTGGCTTCTCATGCGTGCTCCCACAACCAGCCCACCCACCTCCCCACCGCGGCAACCGGGCTGCACCACACCTGTGCCCCGAAAAAGCAAGGAGCGAGGCGAATCCAGTGTCGTTTCGGGGCACAGATGTTTACGAGATCGGGGGCGTGAGGTCATCCGCACTCCCCATCCAGTCCAGGCCCTCCGATTTTTAGGTCGTCCGTTCCTAGATTCCTGGCATGGACTCACGAATCACTGCCACTTACCGAGGCCCACGACCTCTCGTGGCCACTTCCGGTGAACTGGGTCGGCGGAAACACCAGCTGACCCGTGATCCTTCGATGCATCAACTGGCCCACGAGCTGTGGTGCCGCGCCGATTCGCCCCCGGATCACGTGCAACGGGCCATGTTGCTGCAACGTCATCTCAACTGCTCTGGATCGTCCGTCCGCATCACGGGGATCACCGCGCTACAAGTCCTTGGGATTCCGATCGGGTCCCACTATCGATGGGCGGATCGGGCGCTGTGTCATCCCGCGCCCATGATGTCCCGCTGGGCACTCACCGTGAAGCGCCCTGGGTTTCGTTCCGATCCAACTGAAGGAGAATCGGAACATGCCCAAGAAGTTCAGCCCCGA
>NZ_JAVKPU010000070.1:0-537 GCF_040981025.1 Kocuria sp. CPCC 205261
CTTCGTCCCAGGCATAGTATTCGATAAAGGTAGGAGTATAGCCTTCTACGTCTGTGACTAAGATTTCGTAATAGTAGTCTGGTTTGAAGTCTTCGATAAAGTTTTGGACAAAGCCTTGAATAATGTTAGGATTAGGCTCTCCACTGGTAATACCTGTAAGGATTTGTGTTAATCGGTTTGATAATTCTTCTGTGTTCATAAGTCTATAAAAATTAAAATGATTAATACTTTATTTATCTGATGCAAATATAAGAACTATTTTTTAATTATGCAATATCCTTGATTGCCTTTCGAAGGCCCCTAATGTCCTAGAATTATCTAAAATAACCATAATATAAATACTTATGCAATTAACAAACATATTACTAGGATGGTAATTAAAAATAGCCCCTTGATTGCCTAGAAATTTATTAAATCCGAGGCCATTTATGGCATAAATTGTGTACCCAGTTTTATAAAATCCGAGCCTAAAATAGCCCCTCTAGGTACACAATTTTAATATAAATCCTAGCCTCTTGGCAATTAAAATCCGAGTCT
>NZ_JAVKPU010000071.1:0-534 GCF_040981025.1 Kocuria sp. CPCC 205261
TCGGTTATATGGATATGTGGAAAAAGATTCCGACTTTCTAAATTTGACTTGAGAGTGTAAACTAAACTGTGTCAAGCTACAATAAAAGTAGTTTAACACAGTTTTTATATTATGGACAACTTAGAAATTGATTACAAGAAAGCAGCTCAGCAGTTGCGTAGTGGTGAAGCCTTATTTGGCAAGGACGGAGCATTAGCTCCATTGTTAGAGCGTATTCTCAACTCAGCTCTCGAAGGTGAGATGGACGCTCATTTAAGTGAAGAGGAACGCTCTTCCGGCAACCGTCGTAATGGTAAGATGAGTAAGAAGGTTCAAACAAAATATGGTGAGGTCACTATAGAGACTCCTCGTGACCGAGACGGAACTTTCCAACCTGAGACCGTAAAGAAGCGTGAGACTATTCTTGCCAATGGCATGGCAGACCAGATTATTGAGATGTACGCCATGGGCACCAGCACACGTGACATCAGCAGCTACTTTGAGCGTGAGTTCAACACAACTCTATCAGCCGATACTATCAGCTCTATAACAGAC
>NZ_JAVKPU010000072.1:0-534 GCF_040981025.1 Kocuria sp. CPCC 205261
CTCGTTGTCCTTGAGGCCCAGCTCGGCCCAGGGCAGCTCGGTGTCGGGGGTGGCCGTCGCGTGCTCGACGGTGTCCAGGTTGAAGTGCTTGTCGCTCATGGAGTGCTCGGTGTCCCTTACTTGACCAGTGCCTTGAGGGCGGAGACGAACAGGCCCAGCCCGTCCGTGCCGTCGCGCATGCCGACCTCGCCGGAGGCCGAGGAGTCCGCGCCGAAGCCCGGCTCGACCGCGTGCTCGGGGTGCGGCATGAGGCCCACCACGTTGCCGCCGGCGTTGCAGATCCCGGCGATGTCCCGCCGGGACCCGTTGGGGTTGCACCCGACGTAGCGGAAGACCACGCGGCCCTCGGCCTCGAGGGCGTCGAGGGTCCGCTCGTCCGCCACGTACTGGCCGTCCTGGTTCTTGAGCGGGACCACGATCTCCTGGCCCTGCTCGAACTCGGTGGTCCACACGGTCGTGCTGTTCTCCACGCGCAGGCGCTGGTCCCGGCACAGGAACTTCAGGCGCTCGTTCTTGATCATGGAACCCGGCAGC
>NZ_JAVKPU010000073.1:0-525 GCF_040981025.1 Kocuria sp. CPCC 205261
GGGCGCCACCACTCCTACACGGCGATCGACTGCCGGTACCCGATCGGCCGGGAACCCGGGTCGAAGCCCGCCCCGGTGCGGGTGGTCGGGCCGGCGCCCGGTTTGCGGGGCCCGGGGGAGCCGGTAGACTGAGCGGAAACTGGTCACGCCTGACGTCAAGTTGCGGGTGGGCCCGTCCGGACCTAGAATTCAAGGCTGTCGTGTGGTGGAGTCCACCTTCCGGCACCTTGATCTTCACCGTCTTCATCGTGGCGAGGCCTTCGCCGGTTCCGGCCGCGGGCCTTACGAGAGGGCCCGGTTGGCGAACGGTGGCAATTCTGAAGGTGGCGGGACGCCCGTTGCCGCAGCTGAGTGATCATCTGCGGCACCCACTGCGTGCCGTCATTTCGTCAACATTGGAGGAGAACACTATGGCAGCGCACTGCCAGGTGACCGGAGCTCAGCCGGGCTTTGGGCACAGCATTTCGCACTCGCACCGCCGTACCAAGCGCCGGTTCGACCCGAACATCCAGAAGAAGCGGTACT
>NZ_JAVKPU010000074.1:0-518 GCF_040981025.1 Kocuria sp. CPCC 205261
TGGATGACCATGCAGGAGATTGCCGACATGTATAACGTATTCGGCTGCTATGTGCGCAAGGCTGTAAAGGCTGTATTCAAGGATGGCATTCTGAAAGAGCAGGGTGTGCGTCGTCATGTCAGGAAGAACGACCGCATCAGCTATGATGTGTATAGCCTTGAACTCGTCATTGCGGTAGCCTTCCGTATTGACAGCATTGAGAGCAGAGCCTTTCGGGAGTTCATCATGCAGTCCGTCATCGGCAAGCAGACAAGCCACACTAAACTGGTCTGTATCTTTACAGAGAATGCAATGGCATAGACCTGCCATAAAGCAACGTTCCTTGGAGGCTTTGCGCCTCCAGCCACTTGGGCGAACCACCGCAGTGTGTTTTAGCATGGTATTAGATTTTATACAGACCATACGGAGAACACTCGGCAAACACGACCAACTCGGTATAGCCAATAAAACGAGGCGACAACCTATAACAACCACGCTCGGTAAGTTATACGTTGTCGCCTTGTTCATTTCACCCCACT
>NZ_JAVKPU010000075.1:0-509 GCF_040981025.1 Kocuria sp. CPCC 205261
CCCTCTACGCCCCGCCGTGGCCGGACGCGGTGTCCTGGCCGGAGCCGGACCGGAGCCGGTGCCTGTGCGGGCTCGATCAGGCGTGAGCGCGGGCGCCGCCCGGGCGGGACCGGCGCGGGGCCGGGCGGTCTCCGCCGGTCTCCCGCAGGGCGTCGAGGAAGCGTGAGGGCTTGCGCGTGGGCCGGCCGCCCGGGGTGCGGGACAGGGTCCAGGACAGCACGAGGTGCTCCCGGGCACGGGTGATGCCCACGTAGAGCAGCCGGCGCTCCTCGTCGATCTCGTCGGCGGTCTCGGCGAAGCCGATCGGCATGAGCCCTTCGCTGAGGCCCGCCAGGAACACGGCGTCCCACTCGAGGCCCTTCGCCGAGTGCAGGGACGCCAGGGTCACCCCGTTCATCACGGGGGCGTCCTGCTGGGCCATGCGCCGCTCGAGCTCCGCGGCGAAGTCGGGGAGCACGAACTGCTCCTCGCGGGCGGCGGCCTCCGCGGCCATCCGGTCCGCGAGGGAG
>NZ_JAVKPU010000076.1:0-506 GCF_040981025.1 Kocuria sp. CPCC 205261
CGGCCAACTCCCGCTTGCCCTCGTTCAGGTTCTTCTTGCCCACAGCGGCGAGGATGCCGGCGATGATGGCCCAGACGACCGCCACGATGACGGCGGCCCAGGTCAGACCGACCAGGTTGCCCAGCCCCCACATGAGGGCGATGGACAGGAAGAGGAGGACGAAGTGACCGGCCACGCCGGCCCCGGCGAGCAGGCCGGCGCCCTTGCCCGCGTCCTTGGCGGACTGCTTGGCCTCCTGCACCGTCTGGGTCGTCTCGGCCTTCGCGAGGGCGATCTCCTGCTGGATGAGGGTGGAGAGATTGCTGCTCAGCGACTTGAACATCTCACCGAGCGACTCGTGCTCCGCCCTGTTCTCGGCGTCCGAGGGGGGAATGGGGTGGCTCATCGACGGTCGCCCTCCTGATCCGGGTAGACGGTGCCGGGCACGCGGTCGGTGTAGGTGCGGGCCGCCTCGCCCTGCTCGTCGGAGCGGTAGGCGTAGGGGTCGCCCGGCGTGTAGCCCGAGG
>NZ_JAVKPU010000077.1:0-504 GCF_040981025.1 Kocuria sp. CPCC 205261
CCACAACCACTTCATCCATCATCTTGGAATCCGAAGCAAGGGTGATGTTGAGCGTATTTGTCTGCGCTTTCACAACGTGCTTCTGCGTAACGCAACCCACATAAGAGTAGGCAAGCGTAGCCTTCGAAGCACCCTTAATTTCGATGGTATAGTTACCGTCAATATCGGTCACTACGCCATTTGATGTTCCCTCTTGCATAATGGTCACACCAATCATCGGTTCGTTGTCTTCAGCAGACACGACTGTACCCTTGACGCTGAAACTCTGCGCCAAGACCGATTGGATAGACAACAATACAAGTGAGACAAGTAAAAGAGTTAATCTTCTCATCCTTGTTTGTTTCAAGTTTATTAATTAATAATTATTATTTTTTTCTCATTTTTTTCTCGTTTGGTAAAAGCCGAAAGCACTCAGGGCAACACTTCGCCCCTCCATTTATACATTCTTTCACTAATATGCACGCATGGAAATACCTATTTTTAACTTAAATCGGTGCAAAATTA
>NZ_JAVKPU010000078.1:0-504 GCF_040981025.1 Kocuria sp. CPCC 205261
TGTCTACTTTTTGAGGGGCAGCATTAACAGAAAAAGGCGGAAAAACAAACTTGCACACCCTCTTTTTTCCCAAATCCCTACAATATCTCCAACTGATCCTTTACCGCCTTATAGCAGCGGCGGGAAACCGTGATTTCCTCATGGTCGAAGGGAGGAGAAAAGATGCAGCGGAGCGTATAATTCTCGATGCAGAGAAGATAATCGAGATTGATGATGCAATCCTGACGAACCTGAGCCAGAGAAGGCGACATGGAAAGGATGGTCTTTGCCGTGGCCTGCCTCTTCAATTTATAAACCTGCCCATTCGACAACTTCAACTGCCAAAGATGAGTAGCCTCATCAAAAGTGCAACTGAACACATCATCGGGCTTCAACATCAATAAACCCGAAATGGTCTGAATGGCAAGACGCTTGGCTGCTGTTCCCAGCATCCCATTCATTCCCGAAAAATCCTGAGCCTTCTGAGAAGCCAAGACTGATTCAGAAGAACAGGAAGAGGACTCT
>NZ_JAVKPU010000079.1:0-501 GCF_040981025.1 Kocuria sp. CPCC 205261
TTCACCCCGAAATGCAGATGCTCACCTGTGGTTCGCGTTCCAGTATTGCCAGATACACCCAACTTCTGTCCTGCTTTTACCTCGTCACCCACCTTCACGACGATACTGTCCAAGTGCATATAGGTGGTTTGCACCTTGCTTCCATCCGATCTTGCGTATTCCACTGTCACAGACTTGCCACCGCCAGTATTGGCATTGTGGTTTACAGCTACCACCTTGCCACCATTCTCGGTTGCCAACACATCATCATGCTTGGCTCTGATGTCAATGCCCTTGTGCATCTGCTGTTTGCTTTTGTCCATAGGGTCTTGACGCATACCGAATGGAGAAGTGACAAACAAGAACTCGTCCCTTTTCACAGGGAATGAGTATTTGTCGTTGGTTGTTTGAGATGCTGTTTGCTTCTTTTCGTCATTATTGGATGTCGATACCGAAGACGATACCGTTGCTGAAGTTCTTGCATTCTGTTCTACGCCGAACTTCTTGCCCACAGCCCTCATT